>CAKRKX010000078.1 GCA_934358675.1 uncultured Agathobacter sp.
CGAGCCGACATTGTTGGTCGGCTTCAGCAGGATCGGGTTCATACACACCATCGGTGCAATCCCGGCTGCCTCTGCCTGCATAACCTGCGCTCGTCCCATCTCTAAGCCCTCGCTCGTGATGTAGGAATTTAATGCCATATTCTGTGATTTAAAAGGCGCTGCCCGGTAGCCGTCCTGCTTAAAAATCCTGCATAAACCCGCGACAAGAAAACTTTTTCCCGCGTTGGACATCGTGCCCTGCACCATAATTACTTTTGCCATAATACATTTCCCTTTTATAATATTCCGAATGCTCCGCTTCTCAAAAATATGTGCAAAACGTAGATGCTGTCTCTCACAATTTTATAAAACATTTTAATTTTATGACAGCCATGCACATATTACTTCAATGCCAAGTTCTGTTGCATACTCCAGCAGCTTCCGGTTCATCGCCTCGTAACTTCCGAACGTCTCCCTGCAGCAGATCACCCGCTCACAGCGCTCCATCACCGGTTTTGCCTCATCGAATAATTGCTCATCCACCGGCTCAAACGCCGGTGCCGCAAACACTTTCTGTGCCAGTGCTGCCGCCACCGGATAATCCAGATCATTTTCATAGAGGATTCCCGTAGCAAACGGAATTCCCTCTCTCTGCAGCTTCCGGTATACCGTTCTTCCGCTTCCGCCACCGGCGATCACAAATACCCTTGCCTCGCCCCCCGGTGCCGGCAATTCCAGATTCCCGTTGACCTCATCGAAACTTCCCGCCTCTATCCGAAACAGACCGGACAGATAACCCGGTTCAAAAATTTCATCCGGACTTCCGTATCGATCCACCCGCGTACCATTTAAGCAGAGGATCTTATCCGCAATCCGCTCCGCAAGCTCCAGTTCATGCAGCGACAAGATCACGGTCAATGCCTTTTTGCGGCTTAATTCCTGCAAGACCGATAAAAACTCCAGTTTGTATTTTACATCCAGATACGACGTTGGCTCATCAAGCACAATAATATCCGGCTCCTGACAGAGTGCCCGCGCCAGCATCACCCGCTGTCTCTGCCCGTCACTGATATAGCGGAAATCCCGGTTTCTGATTTCCGTCACATGCACCAGTTCCATCGCCTCTTCCACAACCCTTTGATCCTCGTCTGTCAGGATTCCAAACCTTCCGGTATACGGATAGCGGCCGGTCGCAACCACTTCCTCGCAACTCATCAGCTCCGTCTTAAGCCGCTGGGTCAGTACGACCGCCATCTTCTGCGACAGTGCCTCCGGCGACATACCTTTTAGTTCTTCCTGCCCCAGATAGATGGTTCCGCCGAGCAGCGCAAGCTGCTTCGTGATACTCTTAAGCACCGTGGACTTTCCTGCACCGTTTGGACCGATCAGCGTCAAAATCTCGCCTTTTTGCAAAGCGATCTCAATCTCTTCGATCAGCGGCTTGCGATCGTAGCCGACCGACATTTTTTCCGCACGAAAATAGTATTCCATCACAGCATCTTCTCCTTATTTCGCCTCATCATCACAAAGATCACAACCGGCGCACCGAACACCGCCGTCACCGTGCTGATACTCAGTTCTGTCGGTGCAAAAATCATTCTTGCCAGCAGATCGCAAAACAGACAGAACACGCTTCCGCCCAGAAAACAGGCCGGTATCATAAGAAGCGGCTTGGTTGTGCGAAGCAGTGCTTTGACCAGATGCGGTACCGCCACTCCGACAAAGGAGATCGGTCCCGCAAATGCTACGATGCATGCCGATAAAATACTCGACAGGATCACAAGCAGCACTCGAAAAAGCGGTATATTCACGCCCATATTCTGCGCATACACTTCGCCGAGCTGGTACGCGCCGAGCGGTTTTGCGATTAAAACCACCAAAAGAAATGTGACAAACACCACACCGGTAATGACCGTCACGTTATCCCACGTCATTCCGGAGAAGCTTCCTCTCGACCAGTTGTGAAGGTTGACGATATCCGAATCGCTCGCAAACGTCACAACAAGTTCGGTGACCGCCGAACAGATATAACCGATCATCACACCGCTGACCACAAGCATCGCCATATGGTTGACCTTGCGCGACACGGCAAGTACAAATCCCATGGAAAACATCGCTCCAGCAAAAGCCGAAGCAATAAGTGCCGCAGAACTGACACGGATCGCATTGCCCATCAGAAATACCATCACAAGCGCTACGACCATCTTCGCTCCGGATGAGATTCCCAGCACAAACGGTCCCGCGATCGGATTATGAAAGAATGTCTGCAGCAGATAACCGGCAAGGCCGAGTGCACCTCCTAGAAGCAGTGCGGCAAGTGTTCGTGGCATACGGATATCCCACAGGATCCGCTCATTTTCGACAGAATATCCTCCGATAGACTTAAGAATATCACGAAACGGAATCTCCACCGTTCCGATACATACATTTAAGATAACAAGTACAAGCGTAGCAATTCCAAGTATGAGAAATGCCGATGTATAACGCATTTTCCGGTTATGTTGCATGTTCAACCTTCTCTTCCATTCTCTTTGTTTTATGACTGCGTATTTCCGGGTGAAACCAGGTCAGTCTCTGGTGTCCGTTCTTCCTTTAATTTAAATGAAAAAGATACTGCATCGTATCTTCACTCTTGCCCTGTAACATGTTGTGCATATCGCGGATCAGGCAGCCGATCGACATAGACTGCTGGTACATATCGTTTGTTGTGCACCAGACATTGCCCTCTTTGACCGCCTTAAAATCCTGAAGCACGTTACATTTGTCAATCAGTTCCTGCACCGACTGCACACCGCCGTCGATGGAACTGTTATATATGATGAAATCCGCATCCTTTGCCTTATCGTAGAAGTCCTCGATCTGCATACTGACCGTGGACCGGTTCGAATCCGGATCTCCGATATTCTCAAATATATACTTGCCACCTGCAAGCTCGATCATCTTCGGGACATAATCCCTGCTCGACCGCACCTGGATCAGCCCATTGGAGGTCACATAGAAAAACGCAACCGTCTTTCCGGTTCTCTTGACCGATGTCACCTCATCGACCTGACGTACCTCTTCGTCAAACACTTTCTGTGCCTTCTCTTCCTTACCGATGAGCGCACCGAAGAATTTCACCCACTCCACTCTTGCAAGCGGATGTTCCTCGTAACTGGAATACTCGATCATTGTCGGGATGTCAAAATCCGCAAGCATCTCACTGACTTCCGGAGAATGTGTGATCATGGTATTCTCGATTGCCAGCGAACAATTTTCAGAAACTATTAACTCATAATCCGGCTTACTGTATTTTCCTGCATAGATGATATCGCCTCTCGCCATCGCATCCTTCGCATCCTGCACATACCAGTCCTCTTCTTTCTGACTGGAAAGCCGGATCGTATCCATTGCATCCAGTTTGCTGAAAATATCCATGATGGATGATGATACGATATAAAGGTTCTTGACCGGCTGCTTTACGACAACAACATTGTCACCGATTCCATCCGGCACCTGTTTTCCGTCCGGCACAACAAGAATCTGTGTGCCGTCCATCGTTGTCAAAACTTTGTATCCGCCCTCATAGTAATCGACGGAGAAATTCTTTGCATATTGCAGATCCATACTGCTCTCATACTTGAGATTTCCGAGTGAATCCGCTTTTTGTTCATTTTTCGCTTCCGTTTCCATATGTTCCGTAGAATCGGAAGAAGGACTGCCGCAGCTGCTAAGCCCCGCCAGTCCCATCATTAACAAACAGCCTGCAATTACAATCTGTTTTCTTCCTATCATATCCTAATCCTCAATTACTGCGCATTCTTCAATGTATCGGATAAGAATGTCAGTGTGTATTCGATCTCGTGTGGCTTGCTCATCGCAACCGTATCGCCGATCACGGTAATCGGTGTATCGAAGCCGGCTACCGGTATCTCAAAGACAGAGTTTCCATCGGTATTAACCGGGAACAGTTTTTCCCCATCTACGATCATGTAATCATAATTTGGACTGCTCCACTCCACGGTTGCCGTCATCTTGCCGTCCGCAGCCACGGTCAGTGTAACCGGAGACTGGATGGACGCTCTGCCGCTTCCACCCTCAAACTTGATATCCACCTTGTAGGTTCCCTCTTCCAACGAATCCTTATATTCCACTTCGCTTTCAATCAGAGTATCCTCTGTAGGAGCCTGACTTGCATCCTCGCCGCTTTCGTTGTATCCTGCAACCGCATTTGTAACACTGACCTTGTGGTCATACCACTTCCCTTTGGTTCCGAGGATTGCAAGATCAAATTCCTCATCAAGAGCCGAAACCGGAACATCAAATCCATAAACTTCCTCCGAAGTCCCGTCGCTGTATGTCACGGTGTCCGTTGTAGGCTCAAGCAGCTCGGCTCCGTCCTTTGCGGCATCATCCGCAAGTCCGACATAAAGATTTACAATATGAGTAGATGCAAGGGAAATATGGATCGTCATCTGTCCATTCTCTACCGTAAGCTTTCCTTTGCCGTCACAGGCTTCATTCACATGAAACATCGAGCTGTCCGTATTAAATTCTGCGGTATATACGCCATCTGCAAGTTCGGCTTCTTTTTGTGTCGATGCCTGTGTATTTTCCTGCGTACTTGCCTGCTCATTGTCTGTGTTTCCTGCGCACCCTGTAAGGAGCATTGCCATCAAAAGCATGGTGGCCGCTATATACTTTTTCATTCTGTTCATGATTCCCTTGTTCCTTTTATTTCTTTTCTATTCTATTCTGATCAATTGCCTGTCCGTTCACACAAGCATCTCTTATTTACCGATGGCTGCAGCCGTATGTTCTACATAAAGCTTCTGGATGCCTTCGATCTCACCAAGTCCGGCAATCTGCGCCGCTACACTTCCAAAGTTTCCGGAAGCCTGAAACATGCTCGTCCAGGAGTCATCATCGTCTCCTGCCATATCATTGTTTGCATGATCACCGGCAACAACCATAAGCGGGCGAAGAACCACCTTCTTATATCCTGCATTCTTGACAGCCTCAATGACGTTCTCACAGGAAGTTTCTTCCGGCTCACCCTCTACGGTTCCGATAAATACATTGTCATATCCAAGATTGTTCATCTGTGCCTGCATCTGACTGTATGAAACCTTTGCCGTATGTGAAGTACCGTGTCCCATGAATACGAATGCCGTGCCATCTTCCTTTGCAGCATCCAGACTGTCAAATCCTGCTGTCTTAACAGCCTCTGCTGTAAGGATTTCTGCTACAGCCTTCTTATCATCGTTAACGACGGTTGCGTCATCTCCGACTTCGCCAAGAAGCGGCTCGGCAACCTTCACGGACTCAAACTTATCACTGTAGTTGTTAACAGCTTCCATGAGTTCGTCATACTCTGCACCATGCATTAAGTGTGTCGGCTGAACAACAAGGTTCTTTACACCGTTTGCCACGGCACGATCCAAAGCCTGATCCATGTTATCAATCTTCTCGCCATCACGTGCCTGTACATGGTTGATGATGATCTGTGCGGTAAATGCTCTGCGTACAGACCAGTCCGGATTGGCTTCCTGGATTGCATCCTCGATACCTTTGATATCAGCCACACGGCTGTCATTGAATGAGGTACCGAAACTTACAACGAGGATCTCGTTCTCGCCGATATCATCCTGATTGCGTGGATCATCCTGGGAAGCATCACCGGTATCTCTTCCGAAATAATCCGGATCCGCATTCTCGCCCTCTACCAATGCCTTCTGTGCATCGGTCAGCTTGTCCCATGCAGCCTTGGCAGCCTCGCACTGTGCATCGGTATCATCGGTTCTCTCCTGTACATAGATCGCATCGATTAAATCTGCGACTTCATCCGCAGCCTTCTGATCATCGCTTACGCTCTCTGTCTGTGTATCCTGTGTGTTTGCATCCACTTTGTTGTCTGTTGCGTTCTGATTGCCGTTTCCGCATCCTGTTACACTCATAACAGTCAGAACAGATGCCATAAGCAGTGTTACGATTTTCTTTTTCATTGTCTCCTCTTTTCTGCAGTATCTTCTGCTTTTCATTTCCAAATATGTACTACAAAAACGAGTGACCTGATGCCTTATGGCACACAAAAGAAAAACTCTTTTCCTAAAAATAGGTAAAGAGTCTGCACACAATCCAAACGTACAACCTTTTTACTCGTGGTCTGAAACTCATCGTTTCTGTACAGCACTCAGGCAGGTCTCCCGGCTTATAGATCATCGCATCCACCATCTTCCCGGTTTCCCAGTGATATATTGGCTTCGCTCCTTAATTACGGTGACGAGTTCGTACAGGATTTGCACCTGTTTCCCTTTTCACCGGAGCCAATCAACGACATGATTGCTCCGACACCTGATTGCTACATATTCAGTTCTTATCAAATTTATCACACTTTGTCGGAAATCACAACATGGAATCAACAAATGCCCGAAAAATCTTTCTGCTGTCCTCATCCGTTTTATACGCAAACTCCGGATGCCACTGCAAAGCCCACACAAACTTTTTTGAAGGCATATACACCGCTTCGATAAGTCCATCCTCCGACTCCGCCATCATTTTCAGATCCGGCGCAAGTTCTCGAATCGCCTGATGATGGTAACTGTTTACCGCAAGATTCTCTTTTTCAAGTAATTGATGTAACGGACTGTCTTTCACAATCCTGTTCGTGTGCACCGGAATATCATACGGTGCCGTCTGATGATGTTCGACTCCACTCGAATGTTCCGTCGGCAGATCCTGATATAGCGTTCCGCCCAGATGCACATTCAAAAACTGGATACCCCTGCAAATTCCAAGTATCGATTTATTCTCTTCCAACGCACACTTCATTAAAGCACCTTCCATCTCATCACGCTTTTTGCAGCATATTACATTCGATGAAAAAGCCTCCATCCCATACAATTCAGGCGATACATCATGACCTCCTGTAAATAGAAATCCGTCACACATCTTTACACACTGTTCCATCGTTGCCGGCTCGCTGCTCAGGGGCAGCATAATTGGCATCCCGCCGGCTTCTTCGATTCCATTAAAATATCCGGGCAACATCCATAAACTATCTTTTTCATCGTCCCACAACGGTAACACACCTACTACAGGTTTCATATTCTCATCTCCCCGCTTTCTATCACAATTATCCACTATATTGCCAAACAAAAAACAGACAAAGGTATCGATCTGACGCCTTTGTCTGCAAAAATGTTATCATTATTTTACTCTAGCTTGATATTCTGTACAAGTTACATTATATTTCATATATTATGCCTCGCTTTCCCTACATGTGTAGCATTAAATTATCCGTATATACAGGGAAAGTTCGATTTGCTTTGCAATTACATTATAGCATACGCCATGTATTTCGCAATATAATTACATCTTATGATCCAGTACTCTCCATGCGATCGCGTACGCTACAACAAACAGACAGATCAGACATGACATGACTTTACTGAGGATTGAATCATACATACCTCCGATAAGAAACACAAAATAGATTGCGACAAATAACACGATTGTTGCGACCTTTTGTGCCCGCATTCCAATCTCTACATTTCTCTCATCCGTTGCCTGTAATCTTGCTTCTTTCAGTTTCGCTTCATCCTTAAGCAATCGCTTATTCCGGATCAGAAGTGCAATACCACATGCGAACAATCCGACGCCCAGTCCACAATATACACCAAGCATATAATCATCCACTTTCATCTTACCGGAAAACTCTATATAATATGCGATCACTGCAGTGATCAATCCAAGAATGATCAGCCCCCACATATACTTATTCTTGGTCTGTATCTGCTTCCGATATTCCTCATTATTTGTTGCCTTTGTAGCACTACTCATTAAACAAAATCCTTTCATATGTTTTCATCCTCCTCATCAAATATAAATATATCTTCGATCGTCACGCCGAAAAACTGTGCAAGCTTGTGTGCCAATACTAGGGAAGCTTTATATCTGCCGCCCTCTAAGGATATGATCGTCTGTCTGGTCACATCCACAGCATCTGCAAGTTCACTCTGCGTAACGCCTCGTTCCTTGCGCAGATCCTGAATTTTTGTTTTCATTAATTGATTTCACCATCCTTTGTATCGGACTGCATCTTACGAATCTGTGCAAAAAGCGCTACAGATGCCAAAAAGTCAATTGCTGCCGGTGCATATGCATCCGTATGTCCGCTCACTCCCCATACCGTAAATCCGATTGCTGCCAATAATAAAACAGTTGCTAATACTTTCATTCCCGACATTTTCATTTTCTTATTCTCCTCTTTTTGTTTTACTTATTTTGTTAAGTTTGCTTTACATTTCGAAGTATAGTGCACTTTACATCATATGTCAAGTATATTTTACATTTTATTTTTTAAAATCAATAAATACGATTCAAACTCTTCCACAAAAACACAAAAAGGAAGGCCACATAAGTAGCCTTCCGATCATTTCTGTCTTTTATTTAAATGTTTCATACCTTTAGCGACGCAACAAGTTCTCCAGTTTCGACTTCGCATCCTCGTAGCTTTCAAACACGATTCCCCGCATTCCAAGCTTCTCGCCACCCTCGATATTCTCCGGTCTGTCATCTAAGAATACACATTCTTCCGACTTTAGATTGTATGTATCAAACAGACATTCATAAATATCCGAATACGGCTTTACAATCATAACCATTCCTGAAATGATCATACCATCCACAACGTTTGCAAAATCAAGCTGACTCTTCCTATGCAGTTCAAAATAATTTTCCGGATAATTGGATAACAGGTACACCTTATATCCATTTTGCTGCAACTCTTCAATCCATGCCTTCGCATACGGATACGTCTTAACCACCTTGTCTTTTCCGTCTCTGAAGAAAAGACGGATCTCCTCTTCGTATTCCGGTGCAACCGTTACCATCTTATCAATGATTTCAGCTTCCGGAATCACACCGCGATCCAGTTCACCCCAGATCGGATTTGAGTAGGTTGCCTGTGCCATCTTCGGAATCTTTTCTTCCTCGATTCCAAGCTCACGCATCGCCTGATCCGGCTGAAACTTTACCAATACGTTTCCGATATCAAATACAATATTCTTAATCATTTATGGTACTCCTTTATCTATACATTCCAATTATTCACAATCCTGCAGTACTTCCACAGATTGATCAAAGCCCGAACGCCCTCGTCCGCCATGACCGCCAAGAAAACACCAAGAATACCAAGCTTGCAGACAAACACAAAAAACGATGCAACACAGACAATCCAGACAGTTCCAAACATCTGCGTATAGAGCATCCATTTTGTGTTTCCGCTTCCTCGAATAGCATTTCCCACAATAATATTTGCCGATTTTGAAAACAGATTGAAACCGATGAGAATCAAATAAATTCCACTCGATGTGATAACATCGGTATCACTTGTAAACAGGGATAAGATTTCGTCTGGAAACGCAATCGCCCCTATAATGATCAGTATCGTCACAAGTGTACAGATTCCGTAAGCACAGATTGCAGTCCCTTTATACTGGGATAAGTCTTTCTTTCCTGTTGCTTCAGAGGTCAGTGTCATCGTGCCGCTTCCGATTGCTCCGATGATCACCACGGCAAGCACTTCAACACTAAAAATGATCGTATAAATTCCTGCCGCATATTCGTTGATAGAATTTAAGATACGGATCAGAATCAGATTGCCGATATTCCATGCAAAATCTTCCAATGCAATGTTAATTCCAAGTTTTGCCGCATGAAGAAAGCTTCGAACATGTGATGTCTTGACCTCCATCCATGTTGGTCTTGTTACGAGCCGATTACTTCTAAAAAAGACAAAAGCAATATAGATTGCACCCAGATACTCCGCGATCACGGTTCCGATCGCCGCACCCTGAATTCCGAGTGCCGGCAATCCAAACTTTCCGAAGATCAGCACATAATCCAAGATAATATTGATTCCGGATCGAATGATTCCATATACGACCAATGGCTTCGTGTAATTCGATGTCTGTAATATAACCCCAAGTGATCCACTGAGTCCAACCAACAGAAACAATGGTGCATACCATCTGACATAACTCAAGCACAAAGGCATCACATTATCCGATACGCCCAAAAGCATAAAAACCGGCTCTGGAAAAATCATCCAGAATAAAAACAAAAACACGGGAATGATATTATTGTATTTCATCATGGCTCCCGCATATTCTCCTATACCATCCTTTTTTCTGGCACCGACACTTTGGCTGATCAGAATGGACGCTCCCATAACCAGTGAATTGCAAAAAGACATTGTCGTCCACACCGGCGAAGACACATTACCTAGTGCACTCATATACAGATCATTTGCATGACCGAGAAAAATTCGGTCAATAATCATCTGCAACTGTGCAATAATATTATTTAGTATGATCGGAACTGCTATGGAGAGCAGTCTTTTCATGTATATACTGTTATTTTTCAAATTTTTACTCCTATTTATTTTCTATCTTTTATTTTACTCTTTAATTCCTGAACCAGTTCCAGATAATCTCTGTGTTTCATATCCGGGAAAGCCTTGATCAGTCGTCCCTGTCCCACAACCGTATGCTCTACGATGGAATTTGACAGCTCGTCAAATTCTTTCTGCAAGTCTGCCTTATTCTTGCGGAGCGTTTCGATGGATTTATTGACTTTCTCTTCTGCAGCATTCTTAAACTCCGCCTTGGCCAAAGCTGCCTGTACCTTTCCTTCCCCAACCTTCTGTGCGGTATCGATGGTTGTTGTTGCCAGAGAATCGCTGATTTTATCGCTGATTACTCTCATGTTGGCACGGATTGTATCCAATCTTGTAAGTTTCTTGTTCAACCCCTGAATAACCGCAACCGTCACAATGAAATCCGCCAGATACAGTGCATAAAGTATCGCAACGACGATCCATCCCACAATAGAAGGTGCATGTGCGGAAGTATGATGCTCCACAAAAGACTGAAATACTTTTACAACAAGCAGAATTGCCACTCCCCAGATCAGTGAGAATTCCAGACAGATATATCCGTGCAGATTCAATGGTTTACTCGAATAATCCCACCATCTCGCATGAAAGCACACATCAAGAAGCCATCCTGCGATCAACTCTACCGCTGTCGCAAGAATCACACCAAACACGAAGATCATGCCGTCATTCATCTGATAACCGCCGCTCTGAAATGTATTGATCATCGCAAACACTGATAGTACTCCAAATCCATACACCGGGCACACCGGTCCGTTTAAAAAGCCACGGTTGATCACTTTACCGCAGGCTACCGCATGATAGACGACCTCAAGCGCCCAGCCTCCAAATGAATAGATCAAAAAGTACCAGCATATCTGGTAATAGGTCATTCCACAAATCATCTTTTGTTCCTCTCGTTCCTATCTTTTCCGTACTTGTGTACACTTCCCATGTTAATAAATTGTCCCTCATTCGTCAACCAAAATCAGCCCCTTAGCGTCTGGCATTTTTCCATTATACTGTAATCTCAATTTGATTATCCTCAACCGCAACGATGCAGCTTTCGTAATATCCATCCCCTGTAGTCCGTGGTCCACTGATAACCTCATAACCATCCGCTTTTAATTCTGCTGTCAATGCATCCACTTTTTCTA
>CAKRKX010000079.1 GCA_934358675.1 uncultured Agathobacter sp.
TCCGGATTTTTTCAGTGAAAATGTAATTCCACGATTTAAATTTTCATCATCTTCAACCACGAGTATACCTGGCATAACATATGCACCTCTCTTTATTAACTATTTTTCCTCTTCGTTAAGACCTAGTTCAATCGTGACATTAATGTAATCATCCGGCTTTTATTTCAGTCGGGACAAAAGAACAACCGTCTCCACATGCCGTGTGAACGGGAACATATCAACCGGCGTACACTCTTTCATGCGATAGCCGTGGCGGGTGAGATACTTGAGATCACGCGCCAACGACTCTGGGCCACAGGACACATAGACCACGCGCTTTGGTGCAAGCTTGACAACGGACGAGAGAAATGCCTCGTCGCTTCCGGTACGCGGCGGGTCCATAATGACCACGTCCGCCTGCTGGTCTTTTTCCGCCATCTCCACCATAAACTCTCCTGCATCCTGATTGTAAAATCTGACATTATGAATATCGTTTCGCTTAGCATTCGTGATTGCATCGCGGATCGCGTCTTTGTTTAATTCCACACCGATGACCTGCTTCGCCGACCTGCTTGCGATCAGCCCGATTGTTCCGGTTCCGCAATATGCATCAATCACCGTCTCTTTTCCGGTCAGTCCTGCACAGGCGATTGCTTTCTCATATAAAAGTTCTGTCTGCTTCGGGTTTACCTGATAGAAGGAATTCGGAGAAATACGGAAAGTACATCCGCAAAGTGAATCCTCGATGTAGCCCTTGCCATATACGGTGATATTGCGCTCGCCGAGCACCATGCTTGTCCGCCTGTCATTAACATTGATGACAACGGTGCTGATGTCCGGATGATTTTTACGCAACGCTTTGACAAAATTGTTCTTCGACGGAAGGATGGCGTCCGCGAGCACAAGCACAACCATGATCTGTCCGCTGTGATAGCCCTTGCGCACTAAAACATGACGTAAAAGTCCGTATCCGGTGTCTTCATCATAGGTCTTGATGCGGAATGAACGCAGCATATTTTTCACATCGCGGATGATCGCATCCGCCTCTTCATTCTCAATCTGACAGCTTTCGATATCGACCACATCATGCGAATTTTTCTGGTAAACGCCTGCCACAATCTGTCCTCTGCGGGTGCAGTCAAATGCTGCCTGAACCTTATGACGATAGTGATACGGATCATCCATCTTTACGATCGGCTGCACTTTGCCATACGGCTCCATCAGTTTGCGGATGTAGGACTGCTTTTTCTTCAGCTGCTCCTCATAGGAAATCCCCTGATAATCGCATCCGCCGCATTTCTTTGCGTACGGGCAGCTTCCGTCTGTTGGTTTCCTGCTTGTAAATTCTTGTTTCACAGACTTCCGCATCGTCACTTTCTGTCCTATTGGCTTCTGCGTCATTGATTTCTGCCCCATTGACTTCTGACTCTCTGATTTTCGTCCCTTATGATCTGGGTATTTCTTTTCAGCGAAATTCTTTTTTCGTTTCTTCTCCATGCTCCTGCTCTCCATCAAATTTCTGCTATTTATGAAAAAGTGTTTTATTTTACATTTTTTCGTACGAATAAATGTATTATATTACATTTTTTCATACGAACCAACGAATTCTGTTTATTTCGTTCAAATAAATATTCCCTACAATAGCATCACACGCATTTTCCGGTGGAAGCCTCCTTCTATTTATGGTAAACTTTTTTCTAGAAACTGATTGAGAGGTAACAACATGAACATTCTGGTTATTGATGCGCAGGGAGGCGGCATCGGCAGGCAGCTTGTGACAGCACTGAAAAACGCGATGCCGGATGCGACCATTACGGCAGTCGGAACGAACAGCGCGGCGACTGCGGCTATGGTAAAGGCGAAAGCAGACAAGGCTGCCACCGGGGAAAATGCGGTTGTTGTCGGCTGCCGTCACGCAGATATTATTGTCGGTCCGATCGGAATCGTGATCGCGGATGCGCTGCTCGGCGAGATCACGCCGAAGATGGCTTTGGCGGTCGCGCAGAGTGATGCCAAACGCGTACTGATTCCATTCAACCATTGTGACAATGTGATCGTTGGTGTCAGTGATTACAGTATCAGCAAACTGATTGCAAACGCTGTCGCAGAGGTTGAGAAAATAGCACAGACTTCTTGATGATCGCGTCCAATTATGATAGAATGATGCAGCACAGTTGACACGAAGCCAACTTATGAACACTGAAGTGTTCTTGTTTATTATATCGTTATTTTTTGCATATCCAGGAAGGTATGCGGCAACTCGCGAAGAGTTTCCCGTATACCTTTTTGTTGTGCAGACAAAAGCTGAAAGGAGGCGCACCATGATTCGAGCTGAAAATTTAACATTTTCCTATGATTATGCGGGCGCACCTTCTCACGCGTTAGACGAAGTCTCGCTTTCCGTGAAAACGGGCGAACTGGTGGCAATCCTCGGACACAACGGATGCGGGAAATCCACGCTCGCGAAGCATCTGAATGCACTGCTACCTGTGCAGAGCGGCACACTCACGGTGGCAGGATTGGATGCTGCCGATCCGGCAAACCAATGCGAACTGCGCCGCAAAGTCGGCATGGTCTTCCAGAATCCTGACAACCAGTTTGTCTCCACAATCATCGAAGAAGATGTCGCATTCGGGCTACGCAATTATGATGTGCCGGAAGAAATGATCGAGACAAAAGTCAAAGAAGCGCTTCACACCGTCGGAATGGATGGTTACGAGCAGCGCTCCCCACACTCACTCTCCGGTGGACAAAAGCAGCGGATCGCTTTGGCGGGTGTGCTTGCGATGAACCCGGAGATCCTTGTCTTTGATGAGGCAACTTCCATGCTTGATCCCGTTGGCAGCAAGGAAGTCCTTTCCGTAATAAAGGATCTTCATCAACAAGGAAAAACCATTGTAATGATCACGCATTATGTCGAGGAAGCGATCGACGCGGACCGGGTCGTTCTCATGCAGGATGGAAAAGTTCTGGCAAACGGAACGCCCCGCGAGATTCTGACCGATATGGATCTGCTGAAACAGACCAAACTAAAGCCGCCGATGACCATACAGCTGTATTATGAATTGAAAGCGCATGGAATCGAGCTGGATCGCTGTCCGCTCTCAAATGCGGAACTGACGGAAGCGCTGTTGCGGCTGTACGAAAATTCTGGCGCACAGACAGCACTTTTCCAAACACGCCCATCTTCACAAGACACCGGGACTTGCAAAGAATATGATTCCGTTACAAACCCCCAGCAGAAGGGCGGTGCCCCGGCATGAGAGAATATATATCCGGTTCCTATGTTCCGGGAAAATCCATCCTGCACCGGCTCGATGCTAGAGCGAAATTCTTTAGCTTTCTGCTTCTGATCGTGGCGGTCATCCTGACGCACAACATCACAGAATATGTTGTCATTACCCTCGTATGGATCGCGCTGATCGCATTATCGCAAGCTCCGCTGCGCTCCATATTCGGTTCCGTACAGCGGATGCGGTGGTTCTTTATTCTGGTATTTTTGACGAATGCGTTCTTCTATAATGCCGAGCATCCACTCTGGAAATGGTGGATCTTCACCCTGTCAACCGAAGGGATCGCGCAGGGATTTCAGGTCATCTATCGCGTGATCCTGATTCTTGTGCTCAGCAATCTTCTGACACTGACAACACCGCCGCTTGCGATCACCGGAGCGCTCCAGACGATGCTCCGTCCGCTGAAACTTTTACGGATTCCGGCGGATGATATCGCGATGATCCTGTCGGTTGCGATCCAGTTTATTCCGACGCTGATGGAAGAGACGGACAGCATCAAGAAGGCGCAGATGGCAAGAGGCGCCAAACTTGACAGCAGGCGCCTTACTGAGCGGGCGCGTGCAATGCTCCCGCTTGTCATTCCGATCTTTGTCGCGGCATTCCGTCGCGCAGATGAACTTGCGATGGCAATGGAATCCCGCGGCTACCGAAGAGGCGCGTACCGCGCGCCGCAAAAACACAAATCCATCCCCCGAAGCGGATGGTGTGCATTGTTACTATGTTGTTTACTCCTTGTCCTGGAATATGTTTTCTAATGAGACATGTGAATACACCCGATAGTATGACTTCAAATATGCTGACTTTCCGAAGAAAGAAATCGATTGCTGAAATCTACCGAAGTAACTTTCATCAACCATTATTCAAAGAAAGAGGTACTAGAAATGAAAGAAATGTCTTATGTTAAAAAATCAATTATTACGGCCGTATGTATCGCACTCTGCTACATCCTGCCGATGCTTTTTCACGGAATCCCGAATGCCGGTAGCATCTTCTGCCCGATGCATATTCCGGTATTCCTCTGCGGACTTGTCGCAGGCTGGCCATTTGGTTTATTATGTGGAGTAGCGGGCCCGGCTTTATCGAGCGTTCTCTCCGGTATGCCACCGGTTGCCATCCTTCCGTCTATGATGGCAGAGCTTGCATTCTACGGAATTATCGCAGGCATTATGATGAAAGTCGTTCGCACAAAGAATACTTACGCAGATCTCTACATCAGCCTGATCGCAGCGATCGTTTGCGGAAGAATCCTTTCCGGAATCACGAAGGCACTGATCTTCTCCGCAGGCTCCTACTCCATGGGCGCATGGGTATCCGGCTACGTTGTGACAAGCTGGCCGGGAACACTGATTCAGCTGATCTTCATTCCGAGCATTGTATTCGCATTAATGAAAGCGCACCTGATCCCGGAGCGCTACCCAAAGATTGAGGCATAATTTATGAACAAACAGGACGTCATTACATTTTTTGATCACTACGCATCCTCCTGGGATGCCGATATGGTAAGAAACGAATCGGTCATCAACACGATTCTTGACAACGGTGGAGTCTCTACAGACTGCACCGTTCTCGACGTTGCCTGCGGAACCGGCGTGCTTTTTCCGGATTATCTGCAGCGCAATGTAAAAAGCGTGACCGCTGTGGATATCTCGCCGGAGATGACACGGATCGCTTCCCGCAAATATCCGGGCAGCCCGATCAACGTCATCTGTGGCGACATTGAAACCATATCCCTTACCCAGAGATTTGATTGCTGCATGGTCTATAATGCCTTTCCGCATTTTCCGGATCCGGAGCACCTCGTGGCAACACTTGCTTTCCATCTGGCTCCCGGCGGAACACTCTCTGTGGCACACGGTATGAGCCGCGAGCGAATCAATCATCACCACGAGGGTTCAGCAAGCAAAGTCTCGATCGGATTACTCAGCGAACAGGAACTTGCTCACATCTTTTCAAAATATCTGGAAGTAACGACTGTGATTTCAAATGAAACCATGTACCAGGTCTGCGGTCGAAAGACTGTCTAATTTTCACAATTTTGTCATTTTTTGTCTTGTTTTGTTGATTTCTTGTGTCACTTTGCTACAATATTCTTAGAACATGGTAGGAGGTACGCAGAATGAAGCAAAAAGCACTTCGTAACTGTACCGCATTCCTTTTGACGGCTGCGGTATTAACCGGCTGCGCAGGCAGCACAACTCGAACTCCCGATGACTATGCAACAAATGAGGGATATACGTCCACGGAAAATTCCGCACAGGCGACCACCTCCGACACAGGCGGCATATCCCGTGAAGATATGAAAGTAGGAGTTCTCTATATCTCCGATCCTTCCGAAGGCAGTGGCTACTCCTACACTCACGACCTCGGCATTCAGGGAATGCAGGAAAATCTCGGACTAAATGATGAGCAGATTGAGCGCAAGATCGTGGACGACAGTGATACTGCCGCAACCGAGAAAGCGATCAAAGAATGTATTGATGACGGATGCAAAATTATCTTTACAACAAGCTGGGGTTATATGGAGACGACCTCCGAGATGGCGGAGCAGTACCCGGATGTGTACTTTTCACACGGAACCGGCTACCTGTCAAATGGCAAGAATTTTAACAACTACTTCGGTCGCATTTATCAGGCGCGCTACTTAAGCGGTATCGTCGCCGGCATGAACACCAAAAGCAACAAGATCGGTTACGTTGCGGCGCAGGATTCATCCAATTCCGAAGTTACCGGAGGTATCGATTCCTTCTCGATCGGTGTGGAATCTGTCAATCCGGATGCGAAGATCTATGTCGTTGTCACAAACAGCTGGTACGATCCGGACAAGGAAAAAGCGGCTTCCGAAAAGCTGCTCGATATGGGATGCGACGTGATGGCCCAGCACTGTGATACTGCTTATCCGCAAACACTCGCTCAGGAGCGCGGCGTGTACGGTATCGGTTACAACTCCGATATGAGTAAAGAGACGCCGGATTCCTGTCTGACCAGTGTTATCTGGAATTGGAGTGCCTACTATACTTCCGCAGTCAAAAGCGTAATGAACGGAACCTGGGACGGATGCAATTATTACGGAGGTATGGCGGAAGGGCTTGTCGGCATCACAGATCTTGCCGACTTTGTCACAGACGGCACTCAGGAGAAAGTTGATGAAGCGACCGCCGCGATCTTAAGCGGTGAGAACAACGTCTTTGACGGAGTGTTAGAAACCAACACCGGAGAGACGATCGGCACAGAAGATTCCACTTTAGACGACGCTACCATCACCGGTGGCATCAACTGGTATTACCGCAACGTAGTAGTCGTTGAGTAGAGGAGGCACACATGAAATTAACCATACGTAAAAAAATCCTGTTTTGTTCTCTGATTCCTTTGCTGCTCCTCGGCGTGATCATTATCACTCTGGCAGCCACGATCGTACAGAGTGCAATCCTTGATCAGGTAGAGAACTCTCTGAAAGGTACCGCCGTCGCAACATTGGCAGCATATGACCAGAACGCAGGATCCTATCTGGAAGCAACGAACGGCGATATCTGGAAGGGAAGCTACAATATTTCACAATCCGAGAATCTGGTCGATACGATCAAGAAAGAATCCGGAATGGATGTTACCTTTTTCTATGGAGATAAGCGAATCATGACCTCCGCAACCGATGCCGACGGCGACCGCGTACTCGGAAGCCCGGCCGGCGACAAGATTACGGAAACCGTCCTGAAAAACGGCGAAGACTTCTTCAGTTCCAATGTTTCCATCGAGGGCACCATCTATTATGGCTATTACACACCGGTCTATCAGAAAGGCGACAGCACGACGCCGATCGGTATGGTTTTTGCCGGTGCCGAGAAAAAGCCGACATATGACAGCATCATGCACATTCTCAATACGATCATTGCAATCGTAATCGGCGCCATCGTTGTCTGCGTTATTATCGTACAGGTATGTACCACTGCGATTACCCGCTCGCTTCGCCGCAGTATCCAAAGTGTGCAGGAAGTTTCTTCCGGTAACCTGCATGCGGAGATCGACCGCAAGGCTCTGAAACGATCCGACGAGATTGGTGACCTCACACGCGCGGTTGAAAACCTGCAGACGGAACTTTTGAAAATTATCGGCGGTATCAAGGAAAGTACTTCTCTGCTTGTGGATTCGTCCGACATGCTCGAGCAGACTTCCCACGAAACCTATACCGGCATCAATGCAATGCAGACCACGGTCGCCAACATTACAGATGGTGCAACCCAGCAGGCAGCCGATGCACAGAATGCCTCTGCCAATGTGCAGATCATGGGTAACCTCATTACCGAAACGGGACTTGCAGCCGACGAACTGAACGAGAGTGCAGACACCATGAAAGAAGCCAGCGACAAGGCAGCACTTACCATTGAAGAACTGAAGCAGATCAGTGAAGAAGTGAAAAATGCAATCTCTGTTATCGCCGAGCAGACCAGTCAGACCAATGCTTCCGCACAGAATATACAATCGGCGTCGCAGTTTATTTCCGAGATTGCCTCACAGACAAATCTGTTATCACTCAACGCCAGCATCGAGGCAGCCCGTGCAGGAGAAGCGGGACGCGGATTCGCGGTTGTTGCCACGGAGATTCAGAAACTGGCAGAGCAGTCGGATGCTGCCAGTGGCAATATTGCTCAGATTGTCAACACGCTGATCTCGAACTCCGAAAAAGTGGTTGATACGATGGAACACACACGCTCCGTCATCGACCGGCAGAATCAATATATCGAGAATACATCCGCAGCGGTCAGCGGTGTCATCACCGAACTGGATGCCTCTGTCGCACGGATTCGCAGCATTGAGCAAAAGACGACCGAACTTGAGACGGCTCGCAACGAGATCATTACGATCATTGAAACACTTTCCGAGATTGCGCAGCAGAATGCGGATGGCACAAGCCGGACCAATACTGCAATGTCAGAGATGGCGGACGGCTTCCGCAATATTGAAAATTCCACGGAAGACCTGCGAAATACAGCAGATATGCTCGCACAGAATATCAGTAATTTCCGGGTTTAGACATTGTTCACAAAGAAAATCTATTTTATCCCAAAAAAGGACGCAGCCATAATCGGCAGCGTCCTTTAACTTTCGGCTCTATTTGTAATCTTTTCCTGTCAGATAATAATGTTCCCAGTAATATTTGTCCTCATGCGCCATCGCCGGGATAAGCTTCTCCCTTTCCCATCGCACGAAGCTCCGGAATGACCGTACAAAGCATCGTGATAAAGCAGATACTTCCACCAATCACATTTGATACCGGCTCTGCCATAAACACACCATCTGTTCCAAAATGAAATGCATATGGAAGAAGATAGGTCAGCGGCACCACAATAAATACTTTTCGAAGCAAAGAGAAAAAGATGGCATGCTTCTTTTTATTGAGCGACTTAAATACGGTCTGTCCGGTATACTGCAAAAGCATAAACACGAACGCTGCAAAATAAAGCTTGAGCGCCGGAACCGCATCCACAAGAAGTTCCTTATTTGAACTAAAGATACCGATCAGGAATTCCGGAGCCTTAATGATCACAAGCCACATCGAAAGCGTGTAAATTAAAGCCATCAACGCCATTGTCACAATTGCCCTGGCAACACGCTTCGGGCGCTTCGCTCCATAGTTGTAACTGATGATCGGTGAGGAGCCTTCCACGATCGCATAGATCGGCGTCTCCACCATCTGACGAACACTCGATACGATCGTCATGACCGATATGTACACATCGCCTCCCGTAACCGAAAGTACATTGTTGCAACAGATGGAAACCAGACTGTTTGTCAGCTGCATAACAAATCCCGATGTGCCGAGGCTTATAATATTTTTGGCATATTCCGCACATTCTCTGAGTTCTTCTCTATGTAAGAAACGAATCTTATACTCGGCCTTTTTCCGCAGAAAAATAATGACAAAACCAGCTGACATCACCTGAGAGATTACGGTAGCGATCGCCGCGCCTTCGATTCCAAGATGAAAGGCAAAGATAAAAAGAGGATCGAGGATCAGGTTCGCCACCGCGCCGATCGTAACCGAAATCATGCCGGTCGTCGCATATCCCTGCGCGTTGATAAACGGGTTCATACCGGTTGTGAGCATCGAAGGAACCGTACCGATCAGATAGATCATCATGTACGGATATGCATAGACAAGCGCAGATTCCGACGCACCAAACAGCACGAGCAGCGGTCTGGCAAACACCAGTCCGATCGTCATAAGCACGATTCCGCACGCACAAACCATTGTAAACGAAGTGTTCACCACGGTCTGTGCCCGCTCGGTCTCATTCATTCCCCTATAAATAGAAAAAATCGGTGCGCCACCACTCCCGAACAGATTACTGAATGCTGTGATCATGATGATCAGCGGAAAGCACAGCCCCACCGCACCGAGTGCCGCCGTCCCGACATCCGGAATGCGCGCAATATAGATGCGGTCCACGATGTTGTAGAGCAGACTGAGAATCTGCGCTACAAGCATCGGAACCGCCGCATTTAAAATATTATTTGTAATTTTGCCATTATCAAAATCAATTTGTTTCATATCCGATAGATATTCCCTTATATGATTGCGTTACATTGAAATCCATCCAAACGCATTTGCAATCGAGCTGATTAAAATGAGTGCTGCAAAGATCGGACACAGATACTGAATCATAAAACAAAATATCTTCTTTCTGCGGAATGTGCCTTCTCCATGTGTCACTTCGTCCTCAATCCGCTTGACACCAACAACTTTGGACACGAACAGACAGGTTGCGATTGCTGCAATCGGCATCATAACCGTATTAGTCAGGAAATCAAAAAAATCCAGGAACTGCATACCGATGATCTTCACATTTGCAAGCGGACCGTATCCAAGCGCCGACAGACTTCCGATCACGATCATGATCGCACCACTGACAACGGTAGCCTTCTTTCGGCTCCACTTGAATTCATCCTCGAACGTAGCCACTGCACTCTCCGTCAATGCGATCGAACTGGTAAGTGCAGCAAACAGAACCAGCAGGAAAAACATAACGCCTGCAAACGTACCGAATCCCATACTTGCAAATACCTTTGGGATCGTGATAAACATGAGCGCCGGTCCTGCCTGAAGTGTCTTTGCATCTCCTCCGGAAAAAGCGAACACTGCCGGAATAATCATAAGTCCTGCCAGCATTGCGATCGCTGTATCAAACACCTCAACCTGCTTGGTCGATCCCTCGATGGAAGTTTCCTTTTTCATATAAGAACCAAATGTGATCAAAATACCCATTGCAATAGAGAGCGAATAAAACATCTGTCCCATCGCCGTCACAACCGTCATCCATGAGAAATTATTGATATTCGGAACCAGAAAATACTTAACCCCCGCCAAAGCGCCCGGTCTGGTCACAGAATATACCGTAATAACCAATGATAAAACGACGAGAACCGGCATCATGAATTTTGAAACACGCTCGATTCCGTTACGCACGCCCGCATAAATGATCACTAATACGATCATTGCAAAAATAATAAAATAAATTTCTGTTGAAAAACCGTCCGAAATAAATGATGAAAAATATCCATCCTCCGCTACCGCCTGTGTCTGACCTAAGACATACTCAACAAGGTATTTGACAACCCATCCGCCAATGACCGAATAATACGGCACGATGAGCATCGGAATGATCGCGTTGATCCATCCGCCTGCCAGGATCCATTTGGACTTTCCAAACGAAGCATATGCGCCGACCGGACTTTTCTGTGTCATTCGTCCCAACGATGTCTCTGCAATGATCATGGTGTATCCGAATGTCAATGCCAGAAGAATATAAATGACAAGGAAGATACCTCCACCGTATTTTGCCGCCAGATACGGGAATCTCCAAATATTACCCAATCCTACGGAAGCTCCCGCCGCCGATAGTACAAATCCTATCTTTCCGGAGAAGGAACTTCTCTTTTTTTCATGCTGATTCATAACTTTTAACCCTCATTTCCTATTGTTTTATAGCTAAATACAGACTCTGCCTGTAAGTGTACCGCATTTTTGCTTCTTTTGCTATACTTTTCCTCAACGACCCGAAATATTTTTGTTTTGCGGAACTCAGGCGGTGTCATCGCCCCTTCAAGTTTTACAAAAATGGCACCATATAAACTGGTATACAAAAAATATCCTGTTTGTTTCAATATAAGTTGAA
>CAKRKX010000080.1 GCA_934358675.1 uncultured Agathobacter sp.
CCCTTGCCGGGATTATCGCAAACGAGATGGGAACGCATCTGAAGGTAACTTCCGGTCCGGCGATCGCAAAGCCGGGCGAGATGGCTGCGATTCTCAATAATCTTGCGGAGGGCGATATCCTTTTCGTCGATGAGATCCACCGGTTAAAACGTCAGGTTGAAGAGGTTTTTTATCCGTCGATGGAGGACTATGCAATCGATGTGATGATCGGGAAAGGCGAATCTGCCCGATCCATCCGGCTGAATCTGCCGAAATTTACACTGGTTGGTGCGACAACGCGTGCCGGAATGCTTTCTGCACCGCTGCGTGACCGTTTCGGCGTGGTCAGCCATATGGAATATTACACGGTTGACGAGTTAAAGTCGATTATTTTACAGTCGGCGCATGTGCTGGATGTGGCAATCGACGATAAAGGGGCTTTTGAACTTGCACGACGATCCAGAGGAACGCCGCGACTTGCAAACCGCCTGTTAAAGCGTGTGCGAGATTTTGCAGAAGTGAAATACGACGGTAAGATCACCTACGAAGTTGCCGCGTTTGCACTGGATCTGCTTGAAGTCGATAAGATGGGACTTGACCAGAATGACCGCAACATCATTCTGACGATCATCGATAAATTTGCCGGAGGTCCGGTCGGACTCGATACGCTTGCGGCATCGATCGGTGAGGATTCCGGAACGATTGAGGATGTCTATGAGCCGTATCTTGTGAAAAACGGTTTTATCAACCGCACCCCAAAGGGGCGCGTGGCAACGGATTTTGCGTATGAGCATTTTAACCGGACACGTGAATAGATACTTAACGGAAATGTTATTTCATAACAAGTGGTTGCTTTTGTACAGCCAAGAGATTATAATACAACATATAGTGGAAAAAGAACTGGAGGATACGACATGTCAGCCAAAACAAGTGCCGAAGTGGTAATTGATGGAAAAGTATATACGTTAAGCGGTTATGAGGGAGAAGAATATCTTCAGAAAGTAGCAGCTTATATCAATAATAAGATCAACGAATTCGAGGCGATCGAGGATTACCGACACATTCCGCTGAACATGAAGAATACACTGATCCAGCTCAATATTGCGGATGACTATTTTAAGGCAAAGGCACAGGTTGAGAAACTGGAGCGCGACATCGAGAATAAAGACAAGGAACTTTATGATCTTAAGCACGATCTGATCTCCAACCAGATCAAGACCGAGAGTGCGGAAACTTCCATGAAGGAGCTTGAGGCGGAGAACAAGGAACTTCTTCTTAACAAGGCAAGGCTGGAAGCCGCACTGGAAGATAAATTGCTGGGAAGCAAAACTTCCTCAACATCGGATACAAAGAAGAAATAATGTGTGGGCTGTCGCAAATGCGGCAGCTTTTTTCACCTAAATTTATGTATTTAATACAAACTTAAGAAAATAAAAGCAGAATCAAAAGAATTTTTATAGTATAATGGGACTCATGAATAACGAAACTTTAAGAGAGAATACAAAGACAAAATTGGATGAAAGAGAGCGTGGCTTTGAGCTGCTTGCGCCTGCCGGATCGTTTGAGATCTTTAAGGCGGTGATCGCGGCCGGAGCGGATGCTGTCTATGTGGGCGGTGACATGTTCGGCGCACGTGCGTATGCGAACAATTTCAGTTCGGAAGAATTGCTGGAAGCAATCGATTATGCGCATCTGCACGGTGTCAAAGTCTATCTGACGGTCAACACGCTTCTGAAAAACACAGAACTGACACGCAAACTCTACGAATATCTGCTGCCTTTTTATAAACAGGGGCTTGATGCAGTGCTTGTGCAGGATATGGGCGTATTTTCCTTTATCCGTGAAAGTTTTCCGGATCTGCCGATCCATACGAGCACTCAGATGACCGTGACCGGTGTGGAAGGTGCGAGAATGATGCAACGCCTCGGTGCGGAGCGTGTCGTGATGGCGCGCGAGGTGTCACTTCCGGAGATGAAACGGATCTATGAGGAGACCGGAGTGGAACTGGAAGCATTCGTACACGGTGCGTTGTGTTACTGTTATTCGGGACAGTGTCTGCTCAGCAGTATGCTCGGTGGACGAAGCGGCAACAGAGGTCGCTGTGCGCAGCCTTGTCGTCTGGCGTATTCGGTTCTTGATGAGCATCATAAAATGTATGAAAAAGACAGCTTTGTGTTAAGCCTTAAAGATATGTGCGGAATCGAGGATCTGGAGAAACTGTGGGATGCCGGTGTCTACTCGCTTAAGATTGAGGGACGTATGAAGCAGGCGCCTTATGCGGCCGGTGTGGTATCGTATTACCGCAAATACATCGATCGTTTTCTGGAGAAAAAGAAGCAGGAGATGGTCGCAAAGTCCGATATGCAGGATATCCTGGATCTGGGCAACCGTTGCGGCTTTACGGACGGATATTACAGCAGACAGAACGGACCGGATATGGTTACATTTGTCAAGCCAAGCTATGCAAAGACAAATGAGAAATTACAGAATACAATTATCGATCGTTTCGTTGGACACGAAGACAAGATCTCTGCAAACGGAAGCCTGACGCTTCATCTCGGACAACCGGCTGTCTATGAACTCACAAGCGGTACACATAAGGTGCAGGTTACTGGAAATGAAGTGTTATCTGCGGAGAAAAAGCCACTGAATGCGGATGATCTGAAAGCGCGTATGTCCAAAACCGGAGATACGCCGTTTGTTATGAATGAGATTCATATTGTGATGGATGAGAATGTCTTTCTTCCGGTCGGTGCGCTCAATCAGCTTCGCAGAGAAGCGACGGAACAGCTGTTGAATGCAATGTTATCTTCTTATCGAAGAAGTGATGACACACAGGCACGCGAGACAGCTGCAGGGGTGGAAAACAGAGTCACAAATGCTCATACTGATAAAGCTTCCATCAATAAGGAAACGCGTTACAGCTGCCTGATCGAGAATCGTGCGTTGCTGTCTGAAATTTTAAACCGGGGCTGGATCAACCGTGTATATCTGGATTTCGGAGCTTACCGTTGGAATCATTTTCCGAGTGAACTTTCTGAGGATGTTAAGAGAATACGTGCGGCCGGAAAAGAAGCGTATTTTGCATTGCCGCGCATTTTCCGGGCAAAGGCATCGGATCTGTTTGACAGGTATAAGGAAGAGTGGAAGACTTTATCACCAGATGGTGTGCTGGTAAGAAATTATGAGGAACTTTCCTCTGTGGAAACTTATTTTGGAGAGACAGATGTTGTGATCGACCACAATCTCTATACGTACAATGATCGCGCATCGGGATTTTTTGATTCATTAAAAATCAGTGAAAACACGGTTCCGCTGGAACTGAACCGCAAAGAAATCCTGCATCGCGACAATGCAAACAGTGCGATGGTCGTATACGGCTATTATCCGCTTATGACGACGGCACCGTGTGTGCATGCGAACACGCGCGGATGCGACCAAAAGCCGGGACTTTGTTATCTGAAGGATCGTTACAAAGTGGAATTTCCGGTCAAAAATTACTGTGACGCATGCTACAATGTTGTGTACAATTCGCTTCCGGTTATGCTTTTTTCCAATATGGAGGAATTAAAAGAAAGCGGTATGCGGGAGTTACGCGCGGATTTTACGATGGAAACTATAAAACAGACAAAAGATGTTTTAAATCTGATGGAGGCATTCGCAAACGGAAAACAAAGCGAATATCCGGCAGAGTGGAAGGATCGTTACACGAACGGTCACTATAAAAGAGGAGTCGAATAATTATGGTGCATTTGATCGTGCAGGCATCCAAGTATCTGATGATCCTGTTATTCATGATCTATACATATGAATGTTTTCATGTGTTCAAATACGAGGGGGATGTCGAAGAACAAAAGCATATTTACGGAGTGCAGAGAGGGTTGCTTTTTGCCATTCATTTTGACGCGTTTCTGGTGCTTTATCTGACGACACAAAATCTGCAGATGATCGGATTTTATCTGATGCAGCTGGTGGTGCTTCTTGCGATGTTTGCATCGTACCATGTGCTGTATAAGCAGGCGTCCGAACTGGTGCTCAACAACATGTGCATGCTGATCGCAATTGGATTTATTATCTTAACGCGCCTTTCCTTTGAAAAAGCGTTCCGTCAGTTTATCTTCGTTTGTGCCGGCATGTTTATTGGACTTCTGATCCCGCTGGTATTGCAGAATATGTCGTTATTCCGGAAACTGACCTGGGTGTATGCGGTACTTGGAATCGGAGCGCTTGCGGTCGTTGCGGTTGCAGGGCAGACAAGCTACGGAGCGAAGCTTTCCATCTCGATCGGAGGCATAGCGATCCAGCCGTCCGAGTTTGTGAAGATCATTTTTGTAATGTTTATCGCATCGATGCTTTACAAAAAACAGGATTTTCATCAGCTTATGGTTACCAGTATGGTTTCCGCAGTGTTTGTGCTTGCACTTGTTGCATCCCGGGATCTGGGCGGGGCATTATTGTACTTTTTTACATATCTGGTTATGATTTATGTTGCGACGCGCAAATTTGCGTATTTCGGAGCCGGACTCGGACTTATGACCATTGCGGCACTGGTAGGATACAAGGTATTTTCCCATGTGCAGACGCGTGTGCTGGCGTGGTCGGATCCGCTTAGAGTAATCGACAATGCGGGATATCAGATCTGTCAGTCACTTTTCGCAATCGGAACAGGAGGATGGTTCGGACTTGGACTGAATCAGGGCATGCCGAACAAGATTCCAGTCGTGTCGAAAGACTTTGTTTTTGCGGCGATTTCCGAAGAGATGGGCGGCGTCTTTGCCCTCTGCCTGATCATGGTCTGTGTGAGCTGCTTTTTTATGATCATGAATGTGGCGATGCTGCTGAAGGATAATTATTATCGTCTGACAGCGGTGGGACTCGGTACGCTTTACGCACTGCAGGTATTTCTTACAATCGGCGGTGTGATCAAGTTTATTCCGTCCACCGGAGTGACACTTCCGCTTGTCAGCTACGGCGGAAGTTCTCTGCTTTCCACGATGATCGTATTTGGAATGATACAGGGACTTTACATTGTGAAAGCAACAAAAGAGGCGGAAGTACCGGAAAAGAAGGGGAAGAAAACGCGCCGTAAACCAAAGAAAACATCGAATGTAAAATAGAAGCGGAGGTTTGGAATTTGGCTGATACAGCGAATAGGAGAAAGAAAAAGCAGACAAAGACGGCAAGAAACAAAGAATTTCTCGTGATCATGTATCTGTTTTTAGCATTGTTTCTCGGTCTGATGGCATATTTTGTTTATTTTCAGGTATATAAAAGTGAGGCGTTTATCGACAGTCCGTACAACTCGCTCCAGGATCTGTTTTCCGAACGTGTTGTAAGAGGCGATATTCTTTCGGCGGACGGTCAGGTTCTTGCAACGACAAGCGTTTCCAAAGACGGCAGTGAATCACGTGAGTATCCATACGGGCGTATGTTTGCACATGCGGTCGGTTATGCGGTCAACGGCAAGAGCGGTATCGAGAACCAGGAAAATTTTGAACTGCTTCGTTCCCATGAATTTTTCTTAAAACAGATGGGAGACGATCTTGCAGGCAAGAAAAGTCAGGGTGATGATGTGGTGACAACTCTGGATGCCGCAGTGCAGAAAGCGGCTTACGAGGCGCTTGAAAGTTACGACGGTGCGGTGATCGCGATGGAACCTGAGACCGGTAAGATCATCACGATGGTTTCCAAACCGGATTTTGACCCGAATACGATCAAGCAGGACTGGGATACGGTCAACAGTGATTCGAGTACAGCTCTGTACAACCGTGCAACACAGGGAAAATACGCACCGGGTTCGGTGTTTAAGATTTTTACAACGCTTGAATACTATAAAGAAAACAAAAAAGGATATACCGATTATCGTTACAATTGTGACGGATCGATCACGGTGGACGGTCAGACGATCCACTGTGCCGGAAATCACAGACATGGGACACAGGATCTCGAAGCATCTTTTGCCAATTCCTGCAATTCGTCGTTTGCGAATCTGTCTCTGACGCTGAACCGGAAGAAATTTCAGAATTTATGTGATTCGCTGCTTTTTAATAAGAATCTGCCGATCGCATTTGAATCGTCCAAAAGCAGTTTTTCGTTGAGCAGCTCAGATACGAAAGCGATGGTCATGGAAACGGGAATCGGACAGGGAAAGACGCTTGTCTCGCCGCTTCACATGATGCTTATCGCGAGTGCGATCGACAATGACGGAACTTTGATGACACCTTATATCGTGGATCATACGCAGAATGCTGCCGGTGTGGAAGTCGAGAAAAACGAGCCGAAAGAGTATGCAACGCTTTTGAATGAAAAGGAAGCGCAGCTTATGCAACAGTATATGCGTTCCGTTGTGACATCCGGAACCGGTACAAAGCTTGCCGGACAATCCTATGAGGCGAGCGGCAAGACCGGTACGGCGCAGGTATCGGATTCATCGGATCAGACGAATGCGTGGTTTGTCGGATATGCGAAGAAAGACGGTTATTCGGATCTTGCAATTGCGGTGATCGTTGAGGACAGTGGAGCGGGCGGTACTTATGCCGTACCGATTGCAAAGAAGGTATTTGACGTATATTTTAACAAATGATATACTTTTGGCAGAGTTTATAAGTAACACGGCACAGGAGGTCTTGCAATGATCGAAGCGACGAGCTGTGGCGGTGTGGTAATTTTTCGTGGAAAGATTTTACTTCTGTATAAGAATTACAGAAATAAATATGAAGGCTGGGTTCTCCCCAAAGGCACTGTAGAACCGGGAGAAGAATACAAGGATACTGCGATCCGTGAGGTAAAAGAAGAGACCGGAGCCGCAGCAACCATTATTCAGTATGTTGGCAAAAGTCATTATACATTTTCAGTTCCGGAGGATACCGTTGAGAAAGACGTGCACTGGTATCTGATGATGGGCGAAAGTTATTATAGTAAGCCACAAAAGGAAGAATTTTTTGTAGATTCCGGATATTATAAGTATCATGAGGCGTATCATCTTCTCAAATTTGCAAATGAAAAGCAGATTCTTGAGAAGGCATACAATGAATACCTGGATCTAAAGAGAAGTAATCTGTGGGGTACCCACAAATATTATTAAGGATCAATCGACAGAAGGAGTTTGCGGATGAAGTGGTATCGTGAGCTTTACGTCAGCGAGGCAATCGGAGACAAGGCCGGTCGGATTAAGTGGAAAATCAACCATAATGCAGGCACAATTTCCGTGTATGTGATCGCGTTTGCGAGCAATCCGGACAACCTTCTGGATATCATTCCGGCGTGGCAGCTCATGCAGAAAGGCTACCCGAAAAAGGATCTCAAGATCATCGGTCTTGCAAAAGGATATGATGATGCAGTTGCGCTTGTTCAACAGATTGTGGAAGAGACGTATGCGCACACCGGAGACGTGGATGTATGGTCCTATCTTAAGGAGGAGCGGAGGAGAGAAGCATGAGTGTATTGCTTTTGATACTAAAGATCATTGGCATTGTATTGCTTGTCATTCTTGCGTTACTCATACTGCTGATTGTCGGTATTCTGTTTGTTCCGTATGCTTATCGCATAAAAGGAAGTTATCACGACAGACCGGATCTTACGGCGAGCATTTACGGGCTTGGACATCTGGTTGGTGTGGGAGTGATCGTGACAGAAAGCGGAAGCAGAATGTATCTTCGGATATGCGGAATCCGTAAATTTCTGAATTCCCGTAATAAAGAGAGCAAAACTGGTAATACTGACCAATATGAAGAAGAGATAAATGAAAATCCAGAGTCGGAGCCAGAAAAGTATGAAGATCTGGCGATACAGGAAGTGGTCAAAACACAGAAAACTGAAACGGATGATGTGACATCGGCGGATGATATGGAATTACCGGAAAACGAGACTGATGTTTTCTCCGCAGGGAATGTACAAACTTCAGAAACAGAAAGTGATTTAATCAAAAGTTGGATTGCGAAGATAAAGAACTTTTTTTATACGCTAAAACATGCTTTTCATAATATGAAGCAGACGATTCGAAAAGTGAATCGGCTTCTTACGGATGAAAGCCATAAGCGGGCTTTTACAAAAGCGAAAACTTCCATTTGGCAGTTCCTTAAAATACTGATGCCGCACCGGCTGAAACTTAATCTGGAGTATTCGACCGGTTCGCCGGATACGACGGCACAACTCCTGGGGATTCTTGCTATGTTTCCAATCGGATATCAAAACCGGTGGAATGTGCATCCGGATTTTACGGCTGACAATGCATATGCGGAGGCGGATTTTGATGTGAAAGGACGGATACTCGGCTTTTCATTTTTGAAACTGATTTTAGGTTTGGTTCTTGATAAGGACTGCCGAAAATTATATAATGAATTTAAGACTATGAAGGCATAGATATGGGATAGGAGGACGAACAGATGGCAGATAACAGCTTTAACAATACAGTGGAATCATTATTCAAAGGAATGGACAGTTTCATCACAACCAAGACCGTTGTCGGTGACGCGGTGCATATCGGTGACACGATCATTCTTCCGCTTGTCGATGTATCTTTCGGCGTAGCTGCCGGCGCTTTCTCACAGGAGAAGAAGAATAACGGAGCCGGCGGTATGGGCGGTAAGATCAATCCGAGCGCTGTGCTTGTCATCCAGAACGGTGTGACAAAGCTTGTCAACATCAAGAATCAGGACAGCATGACAAAGATTCTTGACATGGTTCCGGATTTTGTCAATAAATTTACTTCCGGCAAAGGCAAGGATGATGAAGAACTGACCTTTGAGGATATTGACCCTGACAAGGACGAGGATACAAAAGAAGAATAATTTTCAGATTTAAAACAGGATAGTTTACAGAACGAAAGCATATATTAGAAGTAATTTATGCTTTTTTGGTGGGAAAATGCGTAGGATCTGGGGATATACATTGTTCTGGTTTGCGATGGGAATGTTACTTATGTATATCGTGGGAGGAGGGATTATCGGAATCCTGCTGATCGCAGGAGCGTTGTTGTTGTCGTATTTATTATATTCATGTAGATAGAAGAGCATTGTACAAGACTTTGGCTCATTGCTTCGCGTAAAAAAAAGAACCATCACTTTTGTGATGGTTCTTAATAGCTTACTAAGCTCTCTCAACTTTACCAGATCTAAGGCAGGAAGCACAAACATATAATTTCTGTGGTACTCCGTTTACTTTACAGCTCACACGTTTGATGTTTGATTTCCATACTCGGTTGGATCTTCTATGAGAATGGCTGACATTATTTCCATAATGTACACCTTTTTCACAAATTGCACACTTTGCCATGATATTGCACCTCCTTGCATTTCACTAAGTTTGCCTTATATACAAACTCACAACAAATGTATTCTATCAGATTCGATTTTCAAATGCAAGGAAAAATTATAAAAAAATGAAATATATTTACAAGTTTAAGAAAAATGGTTATAATACGAATAGTTATAGAATGAGTGTAAGTATGTCAACTCGCTTATTAACAGATAAAAACTGGAGGTCTGAGTATGAAGGGACAGATGGATACCCAATATGGAAAGATTTTAATCGATGAAGAAGTTATCGCTACTTATGCCGGTTCGGTTGCAGTAGAGTGCTTCGGAATCGTCGGTATGGCCGCCGTTAATATGAAGGTTGGCCTTGTAAAACTTTTAAAAAGAGATTATCTGACACACGGAATCAGTGTTGTCGTAGAAGAAGATAATCAGATTACAATCGATTTTCATGTGATCATCGCTTACGGTGTGAGCATTGCTACGGTTTCCGATAACCTGATCGAAACCGTTAAGTATAAGGTAGAGTCTTTTACCGGCATGAAGATCAACAAAATTAACATCTACGTCGAAGGCGTACGTGTCATTGACTAGGGAGGATTAAGAAATTGGAAATCACAAGTATTAATACAGAGGTACTGTCCAAGATGTTTCTCGCCGGGGCGAAGAATCTGGACGCGAAAAAGGATTGGATTAATGAACTGAACGTATTTCCGGTTCCTGATGGAGATACCGGTACAAATATGTCGATGACGATCATGTCTGCGGCAAGAGAGGTATCTGCACTCGAGAATCCTACGATGGCACAGCTTTCCAAGGCTATCTCATCCGGCTCGCTGCGTGGAGCGCGCGGTAACTCCGGTGTTATTTTATCGCAGTTGTTCCGTGGATTCTGCAAAGTAATCGCTTCCTATGATGAAGTTACGGTTTCCGTATTGTCCGATGCTTTCCAGAAGGCTGTTGAGACTGCATATAAGGCAGTTATGAAGCCGAAGGAAGGAACCATTCTTACCGTTGCCAAGGGTGCTGCGGATAAGGCACTGGAGATGGCAGAGGAGACCGAAGATCTGGTCGTATTCTGTGACGAAGTGATCAAGCATGCCGATTATGTATTGAGCCAGACACCGGAGATGCTTCCTGTATTAAAGCAGGCAGGCGTTGTAGATTCCGGCGGACAGGGACTCATGCAGGTATTAAAGGGGGCTTATGATTGTCTTCTCGGCAAGGAGATTGACTACGAGATCGAGGATTCTGTCAAGGAATCCGGTGTCGTAAAGATTTCGGCAGAGACAGAGAAAGAGATTAAATTTGGTTATTGTACCGAGTTTATTATTGTACTCAACAAGCCTCTCACCGAAGCCGAGGAGCATGAATATAAGGCATTTTTAGAGTCCATCGGTGACTCGATCGTAGTGGTAGCGGACGATGAGATCGTTAAGACTCACGTACATACCAACGATCCGGGT
>CAKRKX010000081.1 GCA_934358675.1 uncultured Agathobacter sp.
GATAAGACTTACACAAGCAGGTTTTTTGCGGAAAAGTCTTGACAACCGCAGATTACCATAATATAATAACGAAGCATATTGCCGAAGACAGTAGGTCCCGCAAGGGGTAAACGAGAGTGCCTACCGAGGGAATTCTGATGATATACATCATAAGATTATTACCCTCTGTCATTAGGCAGAGGGTTTTCTATTATACCTCAAGCATATATGCGGCATCGTGTGTCGCAGGATACACGGACAAATAAAATAAGGAGGTAAATAAATCGTGGCAAAGGTAGAATTAAAGCAGCCTATCGTTGATGAGATTTCCGCAATGATCAAGGACGCGCAGTCACTCGTAGTAGTTGATTACCGTGGACTTACCGTTGCAGAAGATACTCAGTTACGTAAGCAGTTAAGAGAAGCTGGCGTATCTTACAAGGTATACAAGAATACTTTAGTAAGCCGCGCAGTAGAAGGCACTGAGTTTGAGAGCCTTAAGGATTCTCTTGAAGGACCAAACGCATTCGCTGTATCAACAGAGGATGCTACAGCACCGGCTAGAGTATTAGCTGAATTCGCTAAGAAGGCTCCTAAGTTAGAGATCAAGGCAGGTGTCGTTGAGGGAACATTCTATGATGCAGAAGGTATGAAGGCTATCGCAAGCGTACCAAGCAGAGAGGTTCTTCTTTCCAAGTTACTTGGAAGCTTACAGTCACCTATTACCAACCTTGCTCGCGTTCTTAATCAGATCGCAGAGAAGGGTGGCGCAGCAGATGCAGCTGTAGAGGCAGCACCGGCTGAGGAAGTAGCTGCAGAGGCAGAGGCTCCGGCAGAAGAAGCACCAGCTGAGACAACAGCTGAATAATAAAAAATTCAATAATATTTTATATGGAGGAAAAAATAATGGCAAAGTTAACAACAGCAGAGTTTATCGATGCGATCAAAGAGTTAAGCGTATTAGAGTTAAATGACCTTGTAAAGGCATGTGAAGAAGAGTTCGGCGTATCTGCAGCAGCAGGCGTTGTAGTAGCAGCAGCAGGCGGAGACGCAGCAGCAGCTGAGGAGAAGACAGAGTTCGACGTAGAGTTAACAGAAGTTGGACCAAACAAGGTTAAGGTTATCAAGGTTGTTCGTGAGTTAACAGGTCTTGGACTGAAGGAAGCTAAAGACGCAGTTGACGGAGCTCCTAAGGTAATCAAGGAAGCAGCTGACAAGGCTACAGCAGAGGATGCTAAGGCTAAACTTGAGGCTGAAGGCGCTAAGGTTACTTTAAAATAGTCGGATAGGCTACGAGCGGAGTAACGAGATAAAAATGGTTCTGGGCAAGTTTACTTGCCGCAGAACCTTTTTTTATCTCGGTATTGCGCGACAGTCGGAGCGCACGAGAAAAGGCGAAGCCTTTTTGAGTTCTCCGCGAGACACCCCTTTTCGAGAGGTGCTTCGCTTTGCGGCAGTCGGAGCGCACGAAAAAAGGCGAAGCCTTTTCGAGAGGTGCTTCGTTCCTATATTTACCCATCTCACATCTGATAAAATTTTTTGAAAATATTTCTTGCTTTTTCCCAATGTTTGTTGTATAGTATAGGTTGCATTATTATGGTGCACTAGGCATTTCCATGCTCTTTTTTAGGAAAGTTCCTATTGATCAATAATAATATCTAGAGTTACAGACTAGATGCAAATAAAAACGAGAGGTGAAACGTCAATGGAGAAAAACAGAATACGTCCAGTCAAGGCTGGAAAAGGCATGCGTATGAGTTACTCAAGACAGAAAGAGGTTTTGCAGATGCCAAACCTGATCGAAGTCCAGAAGGATTCCTATAAGTGGTTCCTGGATGAAGGTCTCAAGGAAGCTTTTGCAGATATCTCTCCGATCGCAGATTACAGCGGTCATCTGAGCCTGGAGTTTGTTGATTTTACATTGTGTGAAGACGATGTAAAGTACACAATTCCGGAGTGCAAGGAAAGAGATGCAACATACGCAGCTCCTTTGAAAGTCAAGGTTAGACTTCATAACAAAGAGACAGATGAGATTAATGAACATGAAATTTTCATGGGTGATCTTCCTCTGATGACAGAGACCGGTACATTCGTAATCAATGGTGCAGAGCGAGTTATCGTCAGCCAGCTGGTTCGTTCTCCGGGTATCTATTATGGCATTGCTCATGATAAAGTGGGTAAGACTTTGTATTCTTGTACCGTTATCCCGAACCGTGGTGCATGGTTAGAGTATGAGACGGACTCCAATGACGTATTCAGTGTAAGAGTAGATAGAACCCGTAAGGTACCGATCACAGTGCTTCTTCGTGCACTCGGAGTAGGTACCAACCAGCAGATTATCGATATGTTCGGAGAGGAGCCGAAGATTCTTGCTTCTCTGCAGAAGGACCCTGCTATCACCGAGCGTGAGCCACAGGGAAGCTTTGAGGCTGGTCTGCTTGAATTATATAAGAAGATTCGTCCGGGCGAGCCGCTTTCCGTTGAGAGCGCAGAGAGCCTGATTACCGCAATGTTCTTCGATCCTAGAAGATATGATCTGGCAAAGGTTGGACGTTATAAGTTTAATAAGAAGCTTGCACTTAGAAACCGTATCAAGGGACAGGTTCTTGCGGAAGATGTACTTGATCCGTCTACCGGTGAAGTGCTCGCAGAGGCAGGAACTACCGTTACAAGAGAACTCGCAGATCAGATCCAGAATGCTGCAGTGCCTGCAGTATGGGTGCAGACAGAGACTCGTAATGTAAAGGTTCTCTCTTCTATGATGGTTGATATCACAAGCTGGATTCCTGAGATCGAAGATCCGAAGGAACTTGGTATTACCGAGCTTGTATACTATCCTGCATTGAAGCAGATCATGGAGGAGAATGAGACTCTTGAGGAGCGTATCGAGGCAATCAAGAGGGATATCGCTGATTTGATTCCGAAGCATATTACAAAGGAAGATATTTTTGCTTCCATCAACTATAATATGCATCTGGAGTGGGGCGTTGGTACGGACGATGATATCGACCACTTGGGCAATCGTCGTATCCGTGCCGTCGGCGAATTGTTACAGAACCAGTATCGTATCGGTCTTTCCCGTTTGGAGAGAGTAGTACGTGAGCGTATGACAACACAGGATCTGGAGGGAATCTCTCCGCAGAGCCTGATCAATATTAAGCCTGTTACAGCGGCTGTCAAGGAGTTCTTCGGATCATCCCAGCTGTCACAGTTCATGGATCAGAATAACCCACTCGGTGAGTTGACGCATAAGAGACGTCTTTCCGCATTGGGACCTGGCGGTCTGTCAAGAGACCGTGCCGGATTCGAGGTACGAGACGTACACTATAGTCATTATGGACGTATGTGTCCAATTGAAACACCTGAAGGACCAAACATCGGTCTGATCAACTCTCTGGCTTGTTATGCAAGAATTAATGAGTATGGTTTCATTGAAGCTCCATACCGTAAGATCGATAAATCAGATCCTAAGAATCCGCGTGTCACAGATGAAGTTGTTTACATGACCGCAGATGAAGAGGATAACTACCATGTAGCACAGGCTAACGAAAAGCTGGATGAGGAAGGACATTTTGTCCGTAATTCCGTATCCGGCCGTTACCTTGATGAGACACAGGAGTATGATAAGACTGCCTTTGATTACATGGATGTTTCTCCTAAGATGGTATTCTCTGTTGCTACAGCACTGATTCCGTTCCTGCAGAACGATGATGCAAACCGTGCGCTGATGGGATCCAACATGCAGCGTCAGGCAGTTCCGCTTCTTACAACAGAGGCTCCTGTAGTAGGAACCGGTATGGAGACAAAAGCGGCTGTCGATTCCGGTGTCTGCGTTGTTGCTAAGGCTGCCGGAGTTGTTGAAAGTTCAGAGTCTAATCGAATTGTGATCCGTGAGGAAGACGGAAACCGTCGTGAATATATTTTGACAAAGTTCTCACGCAGTAACCAGTCGAACTGCTATAACCAGAGACCAATCGTCTTCAAGGGACAGAAGGTTGCAGAAGGTGAAGTTATCGCTGACGGTCCTTCCACATCCAACGGAGAGCTTGCTTTAGGTAAGAACCCTCTGATCGGATTCATGACCTGGGAAGGTTATAACTACGAGGATGCCGTTCTTCTGAGCGAGCGTCTGGTAGAGTATGATGTATATACATCAGTTCATATTGAGGAATACGAAGTAGAATCCCGTGATACAAAGCTCGGACCGGAAGAGATCACAAGAGATGTTCCGGGTGTCGGTGATGATGCACTCAAGGATCTTGATGAGCGTGGAATCATCCGTGTCGGTGCAGAGGTTCGTGCCGGTGATATCCTTGTCGGTAAGGTAACTCCTAAGGGAGAGACCGAGCTGACCGCAGAGGAGAGACTTCTTCGTGCAATCTTCGGTGAGAAGGCACGCGAGGTTCGTGATACTTCTCTCAAGGTTCCACACGGTGCATACGGTATCGTTGTAGATGCAAAGGTATTCACAAGAGAAGCCGGAGATGAGCTTTCTCCTGGAGTAAACGAGTCCGTTCGTATTTATATCGCCCAGAAGCGTAAGATTTCAGTCGGAGATAAGATGGCTGGTCGTCATGGTAACAAGGGTGTCGTTTCCCGCGTTTTACCTGTAGAAGATATGCCTTATCTTCCAAACGGTCGTCCGCTTGACATCGTATTGAATCCTCTTGGTGTGCCTTCCCGAATGAACATCGGACAGGTGCTTGAGATTCACCTTAGTCTTGCTGCAAAGGCGTTGGGATTTAACATTGAAACACCGGTATTTGATGGCGCGCGAGAAATTGATATCCAGGATACTCTTGAGCTTGCCAACGATTATGTAAATATGCCGTTTGACGCTGAGGAAGCGGCTGACGGAGAAGAGAACTTCTACGATAAGTACAAGGATACGCTTCGCGAAGATGTCATGGATTATCTGTCTGAGAATCGTGCACACAGATCCGTATGGAAGGGCGTTCCGATTGCCCGTGACGGTAAGGTTCAGTTACGTGACGGTAGAAGCGGTGAGCCGTTCGATGGAAGAGTTACCATCGGACACATGCACTACCTGAAGCTGCATCATCTTGTTGATGATAAGATCCATGCCCGTTCTACAGGTCCTTACTCATTAGTAACCCAGCAGCCTCTGGGTGGTAAGGCTCAGTTCGGTGGACAGCGTTTTGGAGAGATGGAGGTTTGGGCACTGGAAGCTTACGGTGCTGCATATACTCTTCAGGAGATCCTGACAGTGAAGTCCGATGATGTTGTTGGCCGTGTTAAGACATACGAAGCAATCATCAAGGGCGACAATATCCCTGAACCGGGTATTCCTGAGTCTTTCAAGGTACTCCTTAAGGAGCTTCAGTCACTCGGTCTGGATGTCAAGGTGCTTGATGAGGATCGCAACGAGGTTGAACTGATCGAGACTAGCGAGTACGGAAATACAGATATTAACGCGATTATCGGAAACGATAAGTATGATGCGTTTGAAGATAGCGAGTCATTCGAAAAGCACGGATTCACAAAGCAGGAGTTCGATGCTGAGAACGAAGAACTTGTAAACGTTGAGAAAGAGGAAGAATTTGACGATTCCGACGAATTTTTCGATGATGCAGACGAAGTTCTTGATGAAGAATAATTGGGAAGGAGAGTCATACAATGCCAGAAACAAATAAAATGGACACAAATCAGGCTATGCAGTTTGATGCCATCCAGATTGGATTGGCATCTCCTGAGAAGATCCGTGAATGGTCACATGGCGAGGTTAAGAAGCCTGAGACAATCAACTACAGAACATTAAAGCCGGAAAAAGACGGCTTGTTCTGTGAGAAGATTTTCGGACCGCAGAAAGACTGGGAGTGTCATTGTGGTAAATATAAGAAAATCCGTTATAAGGGTGTTGTCTGCGACCGTTGTGGCGTAGAGATCACCAAGTCCAGCGTTCGTAGAGAGCGTATGGGACATATCGAGCTGGCAGCTCCTGTTTCCCATATCTGGTACTTCAAGGGTATCCCGTCCCGTATGGGACTGATCCTTGATCTGTCTCCGCGTGTATTGGAGAGAGTTCTTTATTTTGCATCGTATATTGTGCTGGATGCAGGAGAGACTTCTCTTTCTTATAAGCAGGTATTATCTGAGGCTGAGTATCAGGATGCCTGCGATAAGTACGGAAGAAGCGCTTTCCGTGTAGGAATGGGCGCGGAAGCAATCCGTGAGCTGTTAGAGTCCATCGACCTTGAGAAGGATTCTGCAGAACTGAAAGCAGAACTTGAGAATGCAACCGGCCAGAAGCGCGCACGTATCATCAAGCGTCTGGAAGTTGTAGAAGCATTCCGCGAGTCAGGAAACAAGCCTGAGTGGATGATCATGACCGTAATTCCGGTTATTCCGCCGGATTTACGTCCTATGGTTCAGCTGGATGGTGGACGTTTTGCCACATCTGATCTGAATGATTTATACAGAAGAATCATTAACCGTAACAACCGTCTGAGAAGACTTCTTGATCTCGGTGCACCGGATATCATCGTCCGCAACGAGAAGCGTATGTTACAGGAAGCGGTTGATGCTTTGATCGATAACGGTCGTCGTGGACGTCCGGTTACCGGACCTGGAAACAGAGCTCTTAAGTCTCTGTCCGATATGTTAAAGGGTAAGGGCGGTCGTTTCCGTCAGAACCTGTTAGGAAAGCGAGTTGACTACTCAGGACGTTCTGTTATCTGTGTAGAGCCGAAACTTAAGATTTATCAGTGTGGTCTTCCGAAGGAGATGGCCATCGAGCTGTTCAAGCCTTTTGTTATGAAGGAGCTTGCTGCCAACGGAACCGCACACAATATCAAGAGCGCCAAAAAGATGGTTGAGAGACTTCAGCCGGAAGTTTGGGATGTCCTTGAAGAAGTAATTAAGGAGCATCCGGTTATGTTAAACCGTGCCCCTACACTTCATAGATTAGGAATTCAGGCGTTTGAGCCGATCCTGGTAGAGGGTAAGGCAATCAAGTTACATCCGTTAGTATGTACCGCTTTCAACGCCGATTTCGATGGAGACCAGATGGCTGTCCACCTTCCACTTTCCGTGGAGGCGCAGGCAGAGTGCAGATTTATGCTTCTCTCACCGAACAACCTGTTAAAGCCGTCCGATGGTGGTCCGGTAGCCGTTCCTTCACAGGATATGGTTCTTGGTGTTTACTATCTGACGATGCATAAGCTGGCTGATTACAAGGATAAGAAGGGCGCAGTAGCCGTATCGGATACGGTATATAATGATCTTGAGGAATTAAAGAAGCTTACAACTCCGGATCCAAAGACCGGAAAAAGCGAGCTCGGATTATATGATCTGATTTGGTTTGAGGATACAACCGACAACAATCGTCGCGTTTTATGTAAGCCAATGGATCTGTTCGGATACCATTTCGGCAGCATGAACCAGGCATTGCTTGCTTACGAGAATGGAGAGATCACTCTTCATCAGAACATTTATGTATACCGCAAGGCAACTCGCGAGGACGGAACCGAAGTTGCAGGTTTCATCTATACAACACTGGGACTTCTGATCTTTAACGAGATCATCCCACAGGATCTTGGATTTGTTGACCGCAGCAATCCGGAGAATGCATTAAAACTTGAAGTTGATTTCCGTGTAGGCAAGAAGCAGATCAAGCAGATCCTTGAGAAAGTTATCAACATTCACGGTGCTACAAAGACTGCTGAAGTATTGGATGATGTCAAAGCAATGGGTTACGGATATTCAACCCGTGCCGCTATGACCGTATCCATTTCCGATATGACCGTGCCGCCTCAGAAGCCACAGATGATCGAGGATGCACAGAACACGGTAGACCGCATTACAAGACAGTATAAGCGTGGTCTTATTACCGAAGAGGAGCGTTACAAAGAAGTTGTAGAGACTTGGAAGGAAACCGATGATGAGCTGACAAAGGCTCTTCTTACCGGACTTGACAAGTACAACAACATCTTCATGATGGCTGATTCCGGAGCCCGTGGTTCTGACAAGCAGATCAAGCAGCTTGCCGGAATGCGAGGACTTATGGCTGATACAACCGGTAGAACAATCGAGTTGCCTATCAAGTCAAACTTCCGAGACGGTCTTGATGTACTCGAGTACTTCATGTCTGCGCATGGAGCTCGAAAGGGTATGTCCGATACCGCTCTTCGTACCGCCGATTCCGGATACCTGACAAGACGTCTTGTTGATGTATCCCAGCATATGATCGTTCGTGAGTCTGACTGTTGTGCAGGCACAAACCGTGAGATTCCGGGAATGGTCGTTAAGGCATTCATGGAAGGCAAAGAGGAGATCGAGAGTCTGGAAGAGCGTATTACCGGACGTTTCTCCTGTGAAGATATCAAAGACAAAGATGGCAACATCATTGTTAAGGCAAACCACATGATCACACCTCGCCGTGCAGCTGCTGTTGTGAGCAAGGGCGTTAATGAAAAGGGTGAGCCAATCACGAGTGTTAAGATTCGTACCATTCTTACCTGCCGTTCCCACATGGGAGTTTGTGCAAAGTGTTACGGTGCCAACATGGCAACCGGTCAGGCTGTACAGGTTGGTGAAGCAATCGGTATCATCGCTGCTCAGTCCATCGGTGAGCCTGGTACACAGCTTACAATGAGAACATTCCATACCGGTGGTGTAGCTGGTAACGATATTACACAGGGTCTTCCTCGTGTCGAGGAAATTTTTGAGGCCCGTAAGCCAAAGGGTCTTGCAATCATTACCGAGTTCGGTGGTGTTGCAACCATTAAGGATACCAAGAAAAAGCGTGAGGTTATCGTAACCAATCCGGAGGACGGCGAGACAAAAACTTACCTGATTCCTTACGGATCACGTATTAAGATTATGGATGGCGCAGTACTTGAGGCCGGTGATGAGCTGACCGAAGGTTCTGTAAACCCACACGATATCTTAAAGATCAAGGGCGTTCGTGCCGTGCAGGATTACATGCTTCGTGAAGTACAGCGTGTATACCGCCTGCAGGGTGTAGAAATCAACGATAAGCATATCGAGGTTATCGTTCGCCAGATGTTACAGAAGATTCGTGTTGAGGAGAACGGAGATTCCGATCTGCTTCCGGGCAGCATGGTTGATTCCCTTGACTTCCTTGAGTTAAATGAAAAACTCGAAGAAGAGGGCAAGGAGCAGGCTGTCGGATCACAGGTGCTTCTCGGAATTACCAAGGCTTCGCTGGCAACGAACTCCTTCCTGTCGGCTGCATCCTTCCAGGAGACCACAAAGGTTCTTACTGAGGCTGCAATCAAGGGCAAGATCGATCCACTGATCGGTATGAAGGAGAACGTAATCATCGGTAAGCTGATTCCTGCCGGAACCGGTATGAAGAGATACCGCAATATCAAGCTTGACAGCGATGTCAACGAGAGTGCGGAATTGTCATTCGATGATTTTGATGACTTCGATATGAGCGAGGAGACAATGACTGCGGAGATGTCTTCGGAGCTTACTACCGAGGAAGAGGTTGAGACAGATGCAGCAGCAACTGTTGAGACAACCGAAGAATAATTTTTGAAAATTTGTTCACAGGATATAGAAAAAGGTCGTAGTGATACGGCCTTTTTCGTTTATTAATGAGAGACAGTGCTTTTTCACAGAATGTGCTTGACAACCGCACGAGAAGTTTATATAATATTTTAGCGTGCATTAGAGTGCGCATTTTACAATAACTACAGGAGGTGAAAATAATGCCAACATTCAACCAGTTAGTAAGAAAAGGACGTCAGACTACTGTAAAGAAGTCTACAGCACCTGCACTTCAGAGAAGCTTTAACTCTCTGCAGAAGAAGCCGGTAAATACTTCTTCTCCACAGAAGAGAGGTGTTTGTACAGCTGTTAAGACAGCAACTCCTAAGAAGCCTAACTCAGCTCTTCGTAAGATCGCCAGAGTTCGTCTTTCCAACGGAATCGAAGTAACATCATACATTCCGGGAGAGGGACACAACCTGCAGGAGCATAGTGTTGTTCTGATCCGTGGTGGCCGTGTTAAGGATTTACCTGGTACACGTTACCATATCATCCGTGGTACTTTAGATACCGCTGGTGTTGCGAACAGAAAGCAGGCCCGTTCTAAGTACGGTGCTAAGAGACCTAAGGCAGCTAAGTAATTTATTTAGCGGACGAAGTATCACAAACAGAACTAAATAAGTAGTGTTGGGATTATTTGATTCACTTTCACATAAAGTGGAAGCACAAATAGTTGTGCTTAGTCGCCCTGGGCGATAGTTCCGCACGAACACATTAGAAAGACACATGTGAGTACCGTTGAATTAATCTCTGCTTTAAGGAGGGACCCGCTTGCGGGAGGATTTCTTAAAGCCACAACTAATTATGATTAAGGAGGGAAGTAACGTGCCACGTAAAGGACATACTCAGAAAAGAGACGTGTTAGCAGATCCGTTATACAACAACAAAGTGGTTACCAAGCTTATCAACAACATTATGTTAGATGGTAAGAAGGGTGTCGCTCAGAAGATCGTATACGGCGCATTTGCTAAAGTAGAAGAGAAGACAGGAAAGCCTGCACTCGAGGTATTCGAGGAGGCTATGAACAACGTAATGCCAGCCCTTGAGGTAAAGGCAAGACGTATCGGTGGAGCTACCTACCAGGTACCTATCGAGGTTCGCCCGGATCGTCGTCAGGCACTGGCTCTTCGCTGGTTAACAAATTTCTCACGTGCTAGAGGTGAGAAGACTCAGGAAGAG
>CAKRKX010000082.1 GCA_934358675.1 uncultured Agathobacter sp.
AAACCGGAGAGCAAGCCGACGGAGAAGCCGGAGAGTAAACCAGAGAGTAAACCGGAGAGCAAACCGGAGAACAAACCGGAGAGCAAACCGGAGAACAAACCGGAGAGCAAGCCGACGGAGAAGCCGGAGAGCAAACCGGAGAGTAAACCGACGGAGAAACCGGAGAGCAAACCGGAGAACAAACCGGAGAGCAAACCGGAGAGTAAACCGACGGAGAAACCGGAGAGCAAGCCGACAGAGAAGCCGGAGAGCAAACCGACGGAGAAGCCGGAGAACAAGCCGACAGAGAAGCCGGAGAGCAAACCGGAAAACCAACCGACGGACAGACCGGAGAACAAACCGACAGATAAACCAGAGGAGAAGTCAGCGGATCGTTCCGATACTTCAACGGTCAGACCAGATATTTCGGATGCGTCGAACGAGTCGGCAAACAGACCGGACATACCGGTGGTGATCGATAATGGTAAGGTAATTACATCGGGTGAAACAGTGGCAACTGGTAATGTGCGAGGAATGGCAGACACAAGTACAGCATTGAATTTGGGAGATGGTAAAGTCATTGTAACCGTTGTCTGTGAGGAAAAGGAGTATACGGCAGGAGTGGCAGATACCTCTGCAGTGGCAAATGCAGTGTTGACAACGGAACAGGTTAAGAGCGTTGCGGACGGAGAAAATATAGAAATCCGGGTAGAGGTAAAGGATCTTTCGGGTAACGTGCCAAAGAAGGATAAGACTGCAATCGAAAGCGGCATGGAAGAGTACCGGAAGGAATTGTCGGATCTGACACTTGGAAAGTATGTCGATATTTCTCTGTTTGTTAAAACAGGAAAAAATAATTGGAGCGCTGTTACCGGAACAACAGAACCGATTGAAGTGGTGATCGGGATTCCGTCAGAGTTACAAAGCGATGACAGGGAGTTTTTCATTATCCGTTCTCATGAAGGGGAATATGCTCTTTTAAAGGACATGGATGATGCTCCGGATACCATAACAATCCATACAGACAGGTTTTCTGCTTATGCGATTGCTTACGAGCATGTGAGCCGGACTGCGGAAAACGAACCATGTGGTTTATGTCATATCTGTCCGACCTTCTTTGGTATATGCTATTTCATATGGCTGATGATTATCATGGTAGTTCTTTTGATAATATGGATTTTCATACGAAGAAACAGAAATAAAAAGGAAAAATAGAAGAAGTAACAGGAAATGGATGGTGACGTAATGGTTGCCATCCGTTTTCCTTCGTCAGAGAATATATTTACTGAAAACAGGGTTATACCGGAAAGCAAATGTGCCGATATAAATACTAACAGTAAAAAATTATGCCTGCGTCGGAGACGCGGCAGCATGTAGCAATTCAAATATCAAGGAGGATATAATATGAGCGCAATCGGACAGGTAGATGCCGGGGTAAGTACCCAGTATGACACATCCACAAAGAAAACATCTAACACAAACACGTCGTATGGCAATACGGTCGGTGAACCGAAATTGTCAGATAAGGCAGCAAAGTATTACGAACAATTGAAAAAGAAATATTCCGACATGGATTTTGTGCTGGTCAGCAACGATGAAGTGGATGGGGCGGAGCAGAAAGCGGCAAAATACGCCAATGCCAACCGTACCATGGTTTTGATCGATGCGGATAAGATCGAGAAGATGGCAGAGGATGAGGATTACCGTAACAAGTATGAGAATATTATCGGTAATGCAAATTCGCAGCTTGACCAGATGAAACAGAGCCTCGGAAGTATGATCGGTAATGTAAAGACATTTGGCATCAAGGTCGATGACGGAGGCAATACATCGTTCTTTGCAGTGGTTGACAAATCTCTGAGCGCCCAGAAGGAGCGCATCGCAAAGAAATCTGCAGAGAAAGCGCAGCAGAAGAAGGCGGACGCAGCCAAGGCGGCAAAGAAGAAGGAAGAAACAAGGCGCAAAGATAAGACACAGAATAAGGATAAAACAAGTGAGACGGACGATGTCGAGACGATCGAGGCGTCTTCGATCGAAGATCTGATCAAGAAGTTACAGGATAAGACGATGGCTTCGATGAGTGATCAGACGCGCACCCAGCAGGAGATGCAGCTCGGCACGCAGGTTGATTTCCGTCTGTAGGAGAATTGTATGGCAAATATCATGGACTATCTCATGTGGAGAGGTGATCTGAGTTTTGAGGCGTCACCGTTCAACGAAGTAGATAACGTCATATTGTCGGAACTTGTGTATGTGGATTTCTCGGATATCGTGCCGGGAATCGGTGAAAAAAGCGTTACGCTTGCTGAGGCGAGCGAGCGCTTTTTTGTGCAGCATACAGAGGAAGAAATTCAGGCAAGAGTATCGAGCACGAAGATGGCGGCTTTTATGATGCGCGAGATGGCGAAAACAAAGCGCTTTCAGGACATTCGACTCTCGGATTACGTTGATGACATAAGGCTGGATGCGCAGTCGCAGTTCTGCGCAATGACCGTGGATCTCGGGGACGGATGTTGTAATGTGGTGTACAGCGGAACGGATTCCACAATCGTCGGCTGGAAGGAAGATTTTAACATGAGCTTTCTTACCGAGACGCCGGGGCAGGCGGAAGCGGTGGAATATCTTAAGCGGGTGGCAGCGGATTATGAGGAGCCGCTGCGCCTGATGGGACATTCGAAGGGCGGCAATCTGGCGGTCTATGCAGCCGTCAACAGCGACAGGGCTTTGCAGGATCGCATTGAGATTATTTACAGCAACGACGGTCCGGGCTTCAATGACGCGATGATCGACCAGAAGGCTTACCGGGGACTGATCGACCGGATTACGACGATCGTGCCGGAGTCCTCGATCGTCGGCATGCTTTTTGAGCATGAGGAAGAGTATGAGGTTGTGCGAAGCACCGGAAGCGGGGCGGGACAGCACGATGTGATGACCTGGGAAGTGGCAGGACCGGCGCTTGTGCATTTGAATCATGTGGACGGCAAGTCCGTGCTTGTGGATAAGGCGCTCAAATCATGGATCGGCGAGATGGATGAGCAGCAGAGGGAAGTGTTTGTCGATACGCTTTTTGGCATATTGGACGAGGCGGACATCCGCACGGTCGACGACCTTGCCAACATGAACTACACGAAATTTATTGAGCTGATGAAAGCAAAATCCGCGCTCGACAAAGAGACACAGGATATCATGCGTGACACTCTGATGCGGCTCGTGCAGAAGAGCGCGAAAACGGTTGCGCAGCATATTTTCAATAAATAGAGAATATAAAAATTTCATGAAATGCTTTTTTTTACACGCCAAGTAGGATATAATTAACCCTACATAATGAATGGAGTGTGAAGCATGGCAGAAAAGAATCTTTTAGCAAATTACGCAGCAGAAAAACGGATGATGTGTATCGAGAATGACACCATATCAGACAGCCTGTTTCAGGAGTATGGTGTAAATCGTGGTCTTCGTGACGTCAATGGTAAGGGCGTTCTGACCGGACTGACACGCATCTCCAAGATTGTTTCATTCAAGGAAGATGAAAGCGGCAAAACGGTTCCGTGTGACGGTGAACTGTGGTACCGTGGATACAATGTGAAGACACTGATCGGATCCATCGGCAAGGATGAGTTTGGATTCGAGAAAGCGGCATACCTTCTGATGTTTGGCGATATGCCGAATGAGCAGGAACTGGCAGAGTTCTGCAAGGTGCTCGGGGAGAGCCGTACACTTCCGACAAACTTTACAAGAGATGTTATTATGAAGGCACCTTCGAAGGATATCATGAATTCCATGACGAGAAGTATCCTGACGCTGGCCGCTTACGATAAGCAGACTTCCGTTGGCACGATCGAGAACAATATCCGCCAGTGTATGCAGCTGGTTGCCAATTTCCCGATGCTTGCCGTATACGGTTATCATGCATACAATCATTATGAGAACGATTCGAGTATGTACATTCACAGACCGGATCCGAAGCTTTCGACTGCGGAGAATTTCCTTCGTATGCTTCGCCCGGACATGAAGTACACGCAGCTTGAGGCGCAGGTACTTGATGTCGCACTTATGTTACATATGGAGCATGGTGGCGGTAACAACAGTACCTTTACCACCCGTGTCGTTACATCTGCAGGAACGGATACCTACTCTGCGATCGCGGCCGCAATGTCATCCCTCAAGGGTCCGAAGCACGGTGGCGCGAACATCAAGGTTATGGAGATGATGAATGACATCCGTGAGCATGTCCGTGACTGGGGTGACCGTGACGAGGTTGCGGCATACCTCGAGAAGATGCTTGACGGAGAAGTGTTTGATCATAAGGGATTGATCTACGGAATGGGACATGCTGTATATTCGCTGTCCGATCCGCGAGAGTGCATCTTTAAGTCCTATGTGGAGCATCTGGCTGTGGCAAAAAATCGTCAGGAAGACATGATGCTTTACAAGTCGATTGAAGAACTGGCGGGCGAGCTGATCGCCAAGAAACGCCACATCTTCAAGGGTGTAAGCCCGAACGTCGATTTCTACAGCGGCTTTGTATACGAGATGCTTGGAATTCCGATGGAACTCTACACACCGCTTTTTGCAATCGCGCGTATCGCCGGATGGAGTGCACACCGTCTGGAGGAGATCGTCGGCATGAATAAAATTATACGTCCTGCATACAAGAGTGTTATGAAAGAGATTGAGTAAGCTCTTGGATCGAAGTACATAGTTTATACGAGACCTCAGCAGGATTTCTGCTGAGGTTTTTTTAAATCATAGAAAATTCTTTCCTATGATTTAAAACGCTCTGCGTGGATGCGCAGCTCGCGGAGATGAAGATTATGCGGAGCATACCGCTCGCGCGCGAAAGTGTGCGGCAAGCGCACACTTTATTTAATCATAGGAAATACCAGAGGAGATTTAAAATGGATACAGTAGAAATGAAACATGTGGAAGGCGGCGTCTGTGCTGCCAAAGGATTTTCGGCAAACGGTCTGAACTGCGGACTGAATCCGGACAAGAATAAGAACGATCTCGCGCTCATCTATTCGGAGCGGATCTGTAACGCGGCTGCGGTCTATACGACCAATAAGGTAAAAGGTGCGCCGATCCTTGTGACAAAGAAGAATCTGGCTGCAAGCGGCAATCATGCGCGTGCGGTCATTGCCAACAGCAAGAATGCCAACACCTGTAACGCGGATGGTGAAGAGAAAGCTGCCCGTATGTGTGAGCTTGCCGCAAAGGAACTCGGAACCAACGAAAACGAAGTGATCGTTGCATCCACCGGTGTCATCGGACAGATCCTGCCGATCGAGCCGATCGAAAGCCACATTACCGAGCTTGCCAAGGGTCTTGCACCGGAGAACCACGAGAAGGCAGCCAATGCTATCATGACAACCGATACCGTGAAGAAAGAGGTTGCCGTAACGTTCGAGCTTGGCGGCAAAAAGTGTACCGTCGGCGGTATGGCAAAGGGAAGCGGAATGATCCATCCGAATATGGCAACGACACTGAATTTTGTGACCAGTGATGTGGCAATCTCCGCAGAACTGATCCAGAAGGCTTTGTCCGACATCGTAAAGGTGACATACAACTGTCTGAGCATTGACGGCGATACTTCAACAAACGATATGGTCTGCATTCTTGCCAACGGTATGGCGGAGAATGTAGAGATCACAACCGAGAATGACGATTACGAGATCTTCCGTCAGGCGCTCTATGAGGTTCTGATGAATATGACAAAGATGCTCGCCAAGGACGGAGAGGGCGCAAGTAAAATGCTTGAATGTACCTGTGCCGGAGCGCCGGATCAGGATACCGCGATCATCGTTGCCAAAAGCGTGATCCGTTCCCCTCTGTTTAAGTGCGCAATGTTCGGTGAGGACGCAAACTGGGGAAGAATCCTCTGCGCGATCGGATATGCGGATGCTGAGTTTGATATTGATAAGGTGGCAGTTGATCTTGCCTCTGCAAAAGGTTCCATCGCCGTATGCAGAAACGGAGCAGGCGTAGAGTTCTCGGAGGATGAGGCGAAAGTGATCCTCGGCGAGGATGAGATCTACATCAATATCGACCTGGGACAGGGCGATGCGAGCGCGAAAGCGTGGGGATGCGATTTGACTTATGATTATGTAAAAATTAATGGAGATTATAGATCATGAAAAAGACGATTGGTTTCATTGGTTGCGGCAACATGGGTTCTGCGATGATGCAGGGAATTATCGATTCCGGCAAATGCAGCCCGCAGGAGATCATGATCTCCTGCCGCACACAGGCAACACTGGATGACAAGAAGGAACAGTTTGGCGTACAGATTACAACGGACAACCGCAAGGTGGCGGAATTTGCGGATATCCTTTTTGTGGCGGTCAAGCCACAGTTTTATGAGGAAGTGCTGAAGGAAGTTAAGGATACATTGAAAAAAGATGTGATTCTGATTTCCATTGCACCTGGAAAGACCTTGCAGTGGTTTTCTGATCTGCTTGGAAGCGACCGAAAAGTGATCCGCACGATGCCGAACACTCCATCGATGGTTAAGGAAGGTATGATGGGCATGTGCATTGGAAGTCAGGTGACAGACGAAGAGGTTGCACTGGTCCGGGATCTGTGCGAGGGATTTACACAGACGGAAGTGATTCCGGAGCATCTGATGGATGTCGTAACTGCAGTCAGCGGAAGTTCGCCGGCATACGTGTTCATGTTTATTGAAGCGATGGCAGATGCGGCTGTGGCTGGTGGAATGCCTCGTCAGCAGGCATACAAGTTTGCTGCACAGGCGGTGCTTGGAAGTGCCAGGATGGTGCTTGAGACCGGAAAACATCCGGGCGAACTTAAGGATATGGTCTGCTCACCGGCAGGAACGACGATTCAGGCGGTTCGTGTGCTTGAGGAGAGAGGCATGCGCAGCAGTGTGATCGAAGCGATGATGAAATGTCTTGACATTTCAAGAAATTTGTAAATAATAAGAGTATATGCCAGACTTACAAGGTGAGTCTGGCGTTTTTGTTGAGCATGCCGCCTGTGCGCGAAAGGTTGAGGCAGGCGCACGCATTATTTCACGAGATAACACTAGGGAGAGAATATGAATTTAGCAGAGATAAAAGAAGGACAGAGCGCCGTCCTTACGGAGATTGGCGGATACGGTGCTCTGCGTCAGCATTTCCTCGATATGGGACTGATTCCGGGAACAAAGGTGACGTATGTGAAAGCGGCACCGATGGGCGATCCGATCGAGTATCGCATCTGGGACTATGAGCTGACATTGCGCCTGTCGGAGGCAGAGCAGATTCTGGTTGCGGATGTACAGGATGCAACAGAAGCAGAGAAGCAAAAGCAAAGCGGTGCACAAAAGAAGGCATCCGGTTCCAGACATCCGGGACTTGGCGAGATGGGCATCTACCATGTCAAGCAGCGAGGTGAGAAGATAGGCAAAAACGAACTGCTCACGTTCGGACTTGCCGGCAATCAGAACTGTGGAAAGACAACGCTTTTTAACCAGTTGACCGGCGCAAATCAGCATGTCGGAAATTTCCCGGGCGTGACGGTGGACCGCAAGGACGGACCGATCCGCAATCAGGACAATACGCTTGTGACGGATCTTCCGGGTATCTATTCGATGTCACCGTACACGAGTGAGGAGATCGTCAGCCGTGAGTTTTTCTTAAATGATCGTCCGCGCGGCATTATCAACATTGTGGATGCGACAAATATTGAGCGAAATCTGTATCTGACGCTGCAGTTGATCGAGCTGGACATTCCGATGGTTTTGGCACTGAACATGATGGATGAGGTGCGTGACAACGGCGGTACGATCGACATTAACCAGTTGGAGGGAATGCTTGGCATTCCGGTTGTCCCGATTTCCGCGGCAAAGAATGAGGGAATCGATGAGCTTGTGGAGCATGCGTTGCATGTGGCGCGGTATCGTGAGCGCCCGGGACGTATGGACTTCTGCGACGCGGAAGGAGCGGATGGCGGTGCGATGCATCGCTGTATCCATTCCATCATGCATCTGATCGAGGATCATACGCACAAATACAAGATTCCGACGCGTTTTGCGGCAAGCAAACTGGTAGAGGGTGACAAGCTCGTCGAAGAATCGCTTCATCTGGATCAGAACGAGCGGGAGATGATCGAGCATATCATTTCGCAGATGGAGACGGAGAGCGGAATGGATCGACAGGCGGCGCTTGCCAATATGCGGTTCACCTTTATCCATAAAGTGTGTGATGCGACGGTTGTGCGCCCGCATGAGAGCAGGGAACATATCCGAAGCCAGAAGATGGATAAGATTCTGACCGGTAAGTATACAGCAATTCCGGTGTTCGCGGCGATCATGATCCTGATCTTCTATCTGACGTTCGGATTGATCGGAAAGTGGCTGTCCGATGGCCTCAATCTTGGAATTGATGCGTTTACGGGATGGATCGACCGGCTGCTGATACTTGCGAATGTCAATGACGTGGTACATTCGCTTGTGATCGACGGCATTTTTGCCGGTGTGGGCAGTGTGCTCGGATTCCTTCCGACGATCGTGACGTTGTTCTTCTTCCTGTCGCTTCTGGAGGACAGCGGTTATATGGCGAGAGTGGCGTTCGTGATGGACAAGCTGCTTCGTAAGATCGGTCTGTCCGGTCGAAGCTTCGTGCCGATGATCATCGGATTCGGCTGTTCCGTCCCGGCGATCATGGCGACAAGAACGCTTCCATCGGAGCGTGACCGCAAGATGACCGTGCTTTTGACACCGTTTATGAGCTGTTCGGCGAAAATGCCGATCTATGCTTTTTTCGCGGCAGCTTTCTTCCCGGGAAAAAGCGCGCTCGTGATGACAATCCTGTATTTTACCGGCGTGGTGGTCGGAATCGGATTCGCATGGATCCTCGACCATACGGCGTTTCGCGGGGAACCGGTTCCGTTTGTAATGGAGCTGCCGAATTACCGTTTCCCGAGTGCCAAAAGCGTGGGACGTCTGATCTGGGACAAGGCAAAGGATTTCCTGACGCGTGCGTTTACGATCATCTTCCTTGCAACGATCATTATATGGTTCCTGCAGAGCTTTGATGCGCATTTCAATATCGTGACGGATTCGAAGGACAGCATTCTTGCACTGGTCGGAAGCTGGATCGCACCTGTTTTTGCACCGCTCGGCTTCGGTAACTGGAAGATATCCACAGCGCTCATCACCGGTTTTATTGCGAAGGAGAGCGTGGTAAGTACGCTTACGATCCTCTCGGCGATCGATCTGCTGACGCCTTTTACCGCAGCAGTCTTTCTGGTGTTTACGCTCTTGTACACGCCGTGTGTGGCTGCAATCGCCTCCGTAAAACGCGAGCTTGGCGGAAAATGGGCAGTCGGAGTCGCAATCACCCAATGTGTGATCGCGTGGATCGTGGCGCTGCTTGTGCGCGTGGTTGGTCTGGCGATCGGATTAGGGTAAAGAATAGGAATGGAAGTATTGCTTTTTCGAAAAAATATGTGTAAAATAGGTATGTTAGAATTTGTTTTTAGGAGAGGTTATTATGAGTCAGGCAAAAGTTGAACAGCATAAAAAAGATAAAGCAAACCGTAAGAAGATTATGGCAAAGGAGAGAGCGCAGCGTATTGCAGCAAGAGTGTGCGCAATCGTAGTTCTCGTGGCAATCGTGGGATGGGCAGGATATACCGGATATCAGTACTATGAGTCAACCCGTCCGACCAAGACGATCTACACAGATACTTCTGCTTTGAGTGGTTATATTCAGGGACTTAGTAGCACACAGGCTGAATAATCTGCGGATGCATGGGGCATCGCCTTAAGTGGGCGATGCCTTTTCTAATGCATTCTTTACTGCGTCGAGAAGTAACATGGAAGTGTATTGGTTGTTTTGGGAATATGTAATGTTGTCGATGGACTGGTTGCGGATGATCTGCTCACTCAGTTCGTTTAGTGTTGGTTTCATCAGCGGGTACATCGTTTCCATCGTCTCATCGAGATTGACCAGCGAGATCGATTTGATATTATTTTCATCGACCACTACCTGAACGTCCATCGCATTGTTATCCATCATAACGGAGGAGGTGTAGACTCCGGGAGTATACAGGGTTGGCACCGATTCGGACTCCGGCTCGGATTTGGCGTGCAGTGTGGCAAAAAGAATGATCAGCATCAACAGACAAAGCCCCGTGGCAACTCCTGCAAAGACGATCCGTTTCATATGTAATACGACGATTTTGGTTTTGGCGCTCATTGATTTCCCTCCCTGTGTTGTTCTGTTTATCTTATGCGGGAGGAGCGTGATTCATTCCATGAAAGTAATTTTTGCAATTGTTCAAATAAATACAAAAATTATTCAAAATAAGGTTGACATCGGGCGGCGTGTCTGTTAATATACTAAATGTGTTCGAGAGAACAGGACAACAAAATATGCGATAGTGGCGTAGTTGGTAACGCGCGACCTTGCCAAGGTCGAGACCGCGGGTTCGAGCCCCGTCTATC
>CAKRKX010000083.1 GCA_934358675.1 uncultured Agathobacter sp.
ATTGATGCAAAAGAGTCGTTCGTCCACTGATTTTGACACTTCATCCGCAACTTGTGAATCGCAAAACGATTTTGTGCGATACTCATATCGAGATATAAAAGTATTTGATAAGGAGTCGGTTGTTATGAAACGTATTTTACTGTTGTTTTTAACCGGATTTGCGCTGTTGACCGGATGCACGGCCGCAAACGAAGAAGCGGGAATCCCTGATCCGGGAACGGAAAAAGCATCGGAATCACAGGCAGTTGAGACGGGAAAAGCAAATCGTATTTTGCCGAAAGGCGATATTTTATCTATGACAAAGAACATTGCGGGGGAGAGTATCACCTTCCCGGAAGATGAAAGCACTGCGATAACCGCGCTTGTGGAGAAAATAGAGAGTGCGGATGTCATAGAGGAAGCGGATGCGCGAAATCCGGATTCACATTTGCTTGGGTTCGACTTCTTAATCATGTTAAAGGATGCGGATGGCAATGCGATATCGGTGTGTCTGGCGCCTTTTGATAACGGAAGAGTCAGCATCACGATCGAGGAGAAGGACAACGATCAGACCATCTGGGTTAAGTCGTCAAGCCTTGTGGATCAGATGAAACAGTTGGCAGGTTATGAGCCGCTGGAGCAGGAAACAATTGACAATATCACCGGCATTGTGATCGTTGACAGCGACGGAACGCAATATCTGTTATCCGAAGCGAAAGTTTCCCAAATGCAAACGATACTGAAACATATGCAGGAAACGACCGGCGATTCTAAGTGCCCGTTTGATGTCGATATCGTATTTCATACAAAGGAGAATGATATCGAGGCAAAATACTGTAACGATAGTTGTGGTATTCTGGTTGTGCAGGGAGGGTATTATCGTCTGGATGAGCAGGACGCTGAATGGTTGTCGGCTACATGTATTCCCTGAGCAGCCACATACATGCGACCGACGCAAATACCTGCGACAGCAGAAGTCCCCACAGATAAGCTCCGATGCCGTAACCCGGCACGAGAAACCAGATCATTCCGATGCGGATCAAACAGGCGAGCAGATTGACAAAAAGAACCTGCTTCGGGCGGCCGAGTCCGTGCAGGATACTGTTTAGCAGGCTCGATACATACATGAGCGGGCAAAGCCACGCGAGTCGGCAGATAAAGCGTCCGGCAAGTGCATTGTGGAAAAGTTTGTTTCCGATCATGTCTCCGGTGAATAAAAACAGAATCGTGAAAGCAAAACCAAGAAGCAGTCCCAAACGGATTGCTTTTTTCGTTGTGCGGCGGATCAGGTTTTCGTTGGCGCGTCCCTTGGCTTCGGAGATCGCCGGAAGGAGCAGGACGGACAGCGAGTTTGTCAGCACGCATGGAAACAGGATGATGGAGAGTGTCATACCGCTTAAGATGCCGTAGACGCTGAGCGCATCCGCCTGCGAATAGCCGTAAAGCTGTAACTTCTGTGGAATCAGAAGATTCTCAAGGCTTGTGCTGAAAGCAATCGCAAGGCGGTTGATCGTCAGTGGGATCACCATCGCAAGGAAGGCGTGTGTCATGGTACTGTTACATACAGAATCTGCCGTGTAGGAGCCACGCGGCATGCATTTTTCACGAAGGAGGGCACTCATGGATACGAGAAGGCCGAAACACTCGCCGATCACAAGTCCGCAGACCGCGTGGAAAGCGGTCAGAGGAAGGCCTTTTTCGGTGGTGATCTGAAAAATAATCCAGACACTTCCCACGCGCGCAATCTGCTCGATGAGCTGGCAGAGGGACGGGACGAAAGCATTCTTTTTGCCGTAATAGTAGCCGTTGATGCAGGCGTGGATACAGCACGGAAGCAGCGAGTAGGTAAGCAGCACCAGAAGCGGTGCGCAGCGCGCTTCCCCGAGAAAACGCACAGCGATCCGGTCGGCGTTAAAGTACATGAAGATTCCGACAAGGACGGACAGTCCGCAGGAGAGAACGAGTCCGAGAACGAGATAGGCGCGCGCTTTTTTCTCGCCGCAGAGGGAGTCATCGCAGCCGCCGATCGCATCGCCCACAAACTTGGAGATGGATGTCTGGATCGAGGAGGCGGTCAGTGCGAAACAGAGGCTGAAAACAGGCCCGATCAGCTGATAGATACCGAGCGCTTCTGCACCAATCGTGCGGGAGAGGAATATTCTATAGAAGAAGCCGATGATTCGGCTGAGGACACCGGCAGCAGTCATCAGGAGAGTACCGGTGATCAGGGGATTTTTTTTGATGGAAGATAGCGTCAAGAGAAACTCCAAAGGGTAAAGATTGGTAACTATTGTATGAAGAGAGGGCACGAAATATGAGTTGTCGAATTTATATGGATCATGCGGCTACGACGGAGATGCTGCCCGAGGTGCGCGAGGCGATGGAGCCGTACCTCCGGGAGGAGTACGGCAACGCGTCCACTTCGTATGAGATGGGCGTGCGGATGCATGACGTCCTTGAGGATGCGAGAGCGAAGATCGCGAGGGTGATCGATGCACAGCCGGAGGAAATCTTCTTCACATCCGGTGGCAGCGAGTCGGACAACTGGGTGATCAAAAATGTTGCGGGGGAGAAAAAAGAGACCGGAAAACACATTATCACGACAAAAATCGAGCATCATGCAGTACTGCGCTCCTGCCAGTATTTAGAGAGCCTCGGTTATGACGTGACGTATCTGGATGTGGATGATTACGGACTGGTCACAGCCGACGAGGTGGTGCATGCGCTGCGTGAGGATACGACGCTCGTATCGGTTATGACGGGAAATAATGAAATCGGAACGCTTGAACCGATTGCAGACATCGGAGCGCAGCTTCGTGCGAGGGGAATTGCGTTTCACACGGATGCGGTGCAGGCGGTGGGACAGATTCCGCTTTCTATGATGCGGCTTCCGGTTGATTATCTGAGTGCGAGTGCGCACAAGTTTCACGGGCCAAAGGGCGTAGGCTTTTTATATGCGCGGAAAAATCAGGATCTTTCTTCTTTTATCCATGGCGGAAGTCAGGAGCGTGGAAAACGTGCGGGAACGGAGAATGTGGCAGGGATTGTCGGGATGGCACAGGCGCTTGTGATTGCAGCACAGGAGATGCCTTATACAAGGGGAAAACTGATGCGCCTGCGCAATTATTTTGTGGAGCGCGTGCGGCATGAGATTCCGAATATCCGTCTAAACGGACATCCGTATAAACGTCTGCCGGGCAATGTGAATTTCAGCATCGAGGGCATAGATGCCACGGCGCTTCTTGTGCTGCTGGAGGAGGAAGGAATCTGTGCATCCGCAGGATCTGCATGCAACACCGGGCAGACACGAATCTCACATGTGATCGAGGCAATTCGTGTGCCGGAGGACTATGCTGCCGGCAGCGTGCGTTTTACGATGGGACGCGATACGACCAGGCGCGATGTGGATGCCTGCGTGGATGCATTGAAGCGATGTGTCATAATATTGCGGCAGGGATAAAAACTGTGCATACCGGATTGCAGCGTCTGTTTTAAGGCAAGAAAAAATGCCGCAGGGAAGAAAAACGGAGAGCCGATACGCTTTCCGGTCTCAGGCTGTCTGGCGTAAAGCAGGAATAAAAAGTTCCATGGCAGTAGCAACGCCGTCCGATTCGTTATCGTCGGTCACATAGTCCGCCTGCTCCCTGACGGCCGGTGTGGCATTGCCCATCGCAACACCGATTCCGGCAGCTTTGATGATGGCGAGGTCGTTTTCTGTGTCACCGATTGCCATTGTTTCTGCCGGATCGATGGAAAGGATTTCAGCGAGCGCGCGCAACGCGGCACCTTTGTTAACATCGGCCCGTGTGAATTCCAGGTTGTTATATCCTCCGCAGACACTGGTTACGTTTGGATTGGATTCCAGATAGTTTTTGACTTCTTCGCGGTCCTTAAAGATACCGTTCTCGTCCGGATAGAAATTGAGCGTCATCTTCTGGACTTTCAGATGATTGTCCCGGATGAACTGTGGCAGATTCTTTACGCGTGTTCTCGTGTTTAAGATGTAGTGCTTTAATGCTTCCGGGACGACAAGGCGCTCACCGTTTTTTACACACTGCATCGGACTGTAGCCATTGCCGCCGATGAATGCGTCCATATGGATGTCTTTCGTCAGAAGATATTCGACGATTGGCAGGAACAGTTCCTCGTCCATCGCTTCTTCGCGCAGGCATTTTTTCGTCTCAAGTTCATAGATCGCGCTGCCGTTTGCGGTGATCGCGTAGCGGATGCCACTTCCTTTGATCTGGTCAAAGGGCAGGCCGTTCAGTGGGCGGCCGGTGGAGATCACGACTGCGATGCCGAGTTCGGTCGCTTTTGTTATTATGTCAAGGTTGCGTCTGCTGATGCGGCTTTCGTGGTTAAAAAGCGTTCCATCGAGATCGAGCGCAACAAGTTTGATATTTTTCATGTTGATACCTTTCTGAATATGAGTTAATATGATTTCTGAGATATACACCCTATCGGGTGCAATCTGAGGAATCAATAAACTCAATGTAAATTACACTTTAAAACGTAATCCATTATATAGGGAAATTCCAGATCGGGCAAGAGTCCATCTGTAACGTTTGCGCGGATCGCGTTGTAACCCGTGGCTGAAATACGAATAAGTCGTTACGTTTTGGTCATATTGATACAGAAAGACAGTGGCTGCTTTTGTTTAAGGGGAGCAGTACGAAAGAGAGGAAAACGATGACAAAAGCAGAGTTTGTCAGACTGATAAATGAAAATGGCCCGATCATCTTAGATGGAGCAACCGGAACCAATCTGATGGAAGCAGGAATGCCGATCGGTGTCTGCCCGGAAAAGTGGGTGATGGAGCATCCAGATGTGCTCCTTAAGATGCAGAGTGAATATGTCGAAGCCGGATCTCATATCGTGTACGCTCCGACTTTTACCGGAAACCGGATCAAACTCGAAGAGTACGGTTTGCAGGATCAATTGGTGGAGATCAATTCGACGTTGGTAAAACTGTCAAAGCAGGCGGTGGACGGCAAGGCATTGGTTGCCGGAGATATGACGATGACCGGACAGCAGCTTTTCCCAATGGGCGAGCTGATGTTTGAGGAATTGGTGGAAGTGTATAAGGAGCAGGCAGGCGTGCTTGCGGAAGCAGGCGTGGATCTGTTTGTTGTGGAGACGATGATGAGTCTGCAGGAGTGCCGTGCGGCGGTTCTGGCGATCCGCGAGGTCTGTGATCTGCCGATCATGGTGACACTGACTTACAACGAGGATGGAAGAACACTTTTTGGCACACCTCCTGAAACGGCGGTTGTCGTATTGCAGTCGCTCGGCGTGGATGCGATCGGTGTCAACTGCTCGACCGGTCCGATGGAGATGGTTCCGCTCGTGGAGACGATGGCAGAGTATTCGACGGTTCCGCTGATTGCAAAGCCAAACGCCGGACTTCCGGAACTGGAAGGTAAGAAGACTGTTTACCGTATGACTCCGGAAGAGTTTGCAGAGGCCGGAGTGGCATTGGTTAAGGCTGGAGCAGCAATCGTCGGCGGATGCTGCGGAACGACAAAGGAACACATCCGTGCTCTGGCGGATGCTGTGCGCGGAATGGAACTTCACAAGCCGCTTGAAACGCACAGAAGAATTCTGGCTTCGGAGCGCCAGAATGTGGAGATTACTTTGGATGGTGGATTTATCGTGGTCGGCGAGCGTATCAACCCGACCGGTAAAAAGAAGCTGCAGGCGGAACTGCGCGAGGGCAGGCTGGATCTTGTCCGCGAGATGGCGATGGCGCAGGAGGAGAACGGTGCGCGCATTCTCGATATCAACATGGGAATGAACGGCATCGATGAAAAAGAGATGATGAAGCAGGTAATCTACGAGGTATCTTCGACCGTGGACTGCCCGCTTTGTATTGATACAAGCCACATTGACGTCATGGAGGAAGCGCTCCGCATTTACCCGGGACGCGCGCTCATCAATTCCATTTCGTTAGAGAGTGAGAAGATTGAAAAAATGCTTCCGATCGCAAAGAAATATGGTGCGATGTTTGTGCTCCTGCCTCTTTCCGATGAGGGGCTTCCGAAGGATGCCGAGGACAAAAAGCGTATCATTGAGATCGTGTACGACCGTGCAATGCAGATCGGTATGGCACATGAAGATATCGTTGTCGATGGACTGGTTGCAACGATCGGAGCCAATCCTGAGGCGGCAAAGGAATGTTACGATACGATCGCTTACTGCAAGGATGAGCGATTGCTTCCGACTATCTGCGGTCTGTCCAATATCTCGTTCGGCCTGCCGGAGCGTATGTATGTGAATACGGCATTTCTTACCATGGCTATCTGCAAGGGTCTTACCATGGCAATCGCCAATCCGTCACAGGAACTGCTGATGAATGCCGCGTTTGCATCGGACATGCTTCTCAACAGACCGGATAGCGACATCCGCTACATTGAGCGCATGAACCGTCTTGCGGAGCAGAAGGCGGAGTATGAGACGGTCGTTGTCAAGAAAACACCGGCGGAAGGCACAGAAAAAAAAGAAAGCAGCGGCTCGGATTCTATCAAGGATCATCCAATCTTTGTTGCTGTCCTAAAAGGAAACAAAGGAACAATTCTTGATGAAGTAAAGAAAGCACTTGATGCAGGGGTTAAGCCGGATACGATCATCAATGACTATCTGATCGCTGCGATCAATGAGGTTGGAGATCTCTTCGATAAGAAGAAATATTTCCTCCCACAGCTCATCGGCAGCGCCAACACCATGAAAAAAGCGATCGACTATCTCGAACCGATGCTTGAACGCCGTGAGGATGCCGGACAGATGCCGACACTTGTGATCGCAACCGTGGAAGGCGATATCCATGACATCGGTAAAAACCTGGTTGTACTTATGCTTAAAAACTACGGTTACAATGTCATCGACATGGGAAAAGATGTGCCATGTGAGGATATCGTCGATACCGCTATCCGAGAGAATGCGGCTATTATCGGACTTTCCGCACTTATGACCACCACGATGATGCGTATGCAGGACGTTGTGGAACTCTGCAAAGAGAAAGGGTGCAAGAGCAAGGTCATCATCGGTGGAGCCTGCATCACGCAGAGTTTCGCGGACGAGATCGGAGCGGACGGGTATTCCAAGGATGCGGCAGAGTGCGTGAAGCTGGTCGAGCGCCTGCTGGCTGACGAATAGGATGAAAAAACAATTTTGAAAAAATGCAAAAAAGTTGTTGACATTTGTTCTTGTCCAAGATATAATAACGGAGTCGGTCAGCAAAAGCGACCAACATCGAATGGGATCTTAGCTCAGCTGGGAGAGCATCTGCCTTACAAGCAGAGGGTCACAGGTTCGAGCCCTGTAGGTCCCATTATCAGAGAAATCTGATTCAATTTCATATGGCGAGGTGGCTCAACTGGCTAGAGCGTCCGGTTCATACCCGGGAGGTTGAGAGTTCGAGTCTCTCCCTCGCTACTACATGAGCTTGCGAAGTATCGCAAGCTTTTTTGATTCATAGGAAAGGAAGAAAAGAGATGAGAATTGCAGTAACATACGACAATGGAGAAGTATTTCAGCATTTTGGACATACGGAGACTTTTAAGATTTATGAGGTAGAGGACAACAAAGTTATCTCTTCGGAAGTGATCGGTTCGAACGGAAGCGGACACGGTGCGCTGGCGGGACTTCTGGATGAGCATGCAATCGATGTATTGATCTGTGGAGGAATCGGCGGAGGAGCACAGAGTGCTTTGGCGGAGCGCGGAATCGAGCTTTGTGCAGGAGCAAGCGGAGACGCTGATGAGGCAGTGGAAGCATATCTGAGAGGTGAACTGGTCAATACCGGAGCCAATTGCAATCATCATGGCGAGGGACATACCTGCGGCGATCACGGGGACGGACATAGCTGCGGCGGACATGAAGAAGGTCATAGCTGTGGCGGATGCGGTGCGCACAACACGATCGAAGGCAAGAATGTCGGAAAGACATGCAAGACGCATTACAGAGGAACGTTCAATGACGGAACACAGTTTGATTCTTCTTATGACAGAGGAGAACCGCTTGAGTTCGTCTGCGGAGCAGGAATGATGATCAAAGGCTTTGATGCGGCGGTTGCCAATATGGAAGTCGGAGAGAAAGTTGACGTGCATCTGATGCCGGAGGAGGCATACGGAGAGGCTGATCCTCAGGCGATCTTTACGATTGAGCTTGCACAGCTTCCGGGTTCGGAGGAACTGGAAGCAGGACAGCAGGTATATCTGCAGAATGCATACGGACAGCCGTTTCCGGTAAAAGTCGTTGAGAAGAATGAAGAGACGATCACATTTGATGCCAACCACGAGATGGCAGGTAAGGAATTGAATTTTACGATTGAATTAGTAGAAGTTTCCGAATAAAATAAAAATAGTAGTTAAGAACAAATCCCAACAGAAAAACTGATCTGTTGGGATTTTAAGTCAAGAGGAAAAAATATGCTGCGACCAAAGATAGGACTCGACTGGGACGACGTGACCGCCCCGTTCAACAGTATCGCCATCCGTATGGCGAACGAAAAATATAACATAGAACCGCCGCTTACCATCGAGGAGATCACCTCGTGGGAGAACACGGGACGGGCTTCCGTGATCAAGGAATTTTATGCCGATGAGGAATTGTATGAGAGGCAGGAAGTGTCGGAGAAAAATAAGCGCGCGATCAGAAGGTTAATGGAGATTGCGGACGTGTATTTTATTACCGCCGCGTATCCGCAGTTTATGGGCATCCGTGCAAAGCAGATCCTTGAGGCGTTCCCAGAGTTCCCACCGGAGAACATTATTCTTGGCAACGCGAAGAATCTCGTACAGTTTGACATCATATTGGATGATGCGATCCACAACGTGCTCGAGACGCCTGCAACCTATCCGGTGCTGATGAGAAAGCCGTGGAACTGGAAGATGACGGGACTTCTTTCGGTCAACAATCTGACGGAGTTTGTCTCGCTCGTAAAGCAGATCATCCGCGCATTGCAGTCGCGCCCGGGCAGGATTGAGAATCCGTCGGTGCTCGCATTGGTCGGACCGTCCGGATCGGGGAAAAGTGCTATTACAAAGAAGCTTTGTGAGGACACGCGTTTTGCAAGTCCGAAGACCTACTGTACGAAGCAGAGTGACAAGCATCATTTCCTGACGGAGGAAGAGTTTGAGAAACAGAATTTCTTCGAGCGCACGATGTATGCAGGAATTAAGTACGGAACGAAGAAGGAAGATATTCAGGCGGTGCTCGATGAGGGACAGTATGTGGTGATGCCGCTTGACATGTGCGGGGCGATCGCGATGAAGCGTCATTTCCCGACGGCGATCATCTATATCAACAAGGACAAGGAGTGCCTGATCAGGGACATCTTAGAGGAAGACTTTACGGTGGAAGAGAAGACACTTCGCATTTTATCGATCGATGCGGAGAAGCGGAACCGTGAGATCTGTGATTATGTGGTCGAGAATTCGGACGAAAACGGATTGCAGCGTGTGATGGATTTGCTATAAATAAAGCTTATAACCAGCTATAAAAATAAAGAACTAACACTTTTCCTATGGAAATGGTATGATTTAACCAAGTTAAGGGACGGACATAAAAAAGTCCTCCAAAGAATCAGAAAAAAGAAGGATTTCAGGAAAAGGAGATAATTATTATGGCAAAGAAACATTACGCAGACAGAAATTTAAAATTTGAGACATTACAGTTACATGTTGGACAGGAGAGCGCTGATCCGGTTACCGATGCAAGAGCAGTTCCGATCTACCTTACATCTTCTTATGTATTCCACAACAGCCAGCATGCTGCTGACCGTTTCGGATTAAGAGATGCCGGTAACATTTACGGTCGTCTGACCAACCCAACAGAGGACATTTTCGAGCAGAGAATCGCAGCACTTGAGGGAGGCGTTGCAGCACTTGCTGTTGGTTCCGGTGCAGCTGCATTAACTTATGCATTTCAGGCTGTTGCTCATGCAGGAGATCACATCGTAGCAGCAAAGAACATCTACGGTGGAACATACAACCTCTTAGCTCACACACTTCCGGATTACGGCATCGAGGCAACTTTCGTAGATCCTTTTGATTACGCAGGAATCGAAGCTGCGATCAAGGAGAATACAAAGGCAATCGAGATCGAAACACTCGGTAACCCGAACTCAGAAGTTGTAGATATCGAGAAGATCGCAGGAATCGCTCATGCACACGGCATTCCGC
>CAKRKX010000084.1 GCA_934358675.1 uncultured Agathobacter sp.
CCGCTACACTGATGCCGGTCATATTTGATGCATTCGCGTTCACTGTGATCTTACCTGTATTCGAGCAGGAATCGATTCCACTATTGCTCTCTCCTATGACACCGACGATATTCGCTTCTGTCGCGAATCCTTCTGCTGCCTTTTCGATCGTACAGATGATTGCTCCGGTGTTTTTACAGTTTTTAACTGCTTTTTTCCCATAAAAGGAATTTGCTACACCGGATATTGTAAATTCATTTCCGCCCCATTCGTCACTCGGCTTATAAGTGACCTTGATCGTTCCTTTATTGGTACAATTCTGTAATAGTGACTTTGATGAACTGCCGGATGCAATCCTTGTGATTCCTCCGACATCGCAGGAAGGTGAGCTATCTGCTGTTCCTCTGACATTCACAGTGATATTGATAGCATTCACACAATTCTTTATCACTGCCTTTTCATCATTCGCAAGTACGATTCCGCCAATATAAGCAGCTTCCCCCTTGACGGAGATCTTTCCGGAGGTTTTGATCTGATCAAAGGTACAGTTCGTAGCGCTGCATACCAATGTTCCTATCGTTCCACCATCCTGAAGATTAATATCTACACCGGTAACGGAAATGTTTTTAAATACGGCACCGCTCGCATATCCGAAAATACCTGCATTCTCAGCCCAGCTTGAGGTCTTGTAAGTATAACCGGTCAGCTTGTGCCCTTTACCATCAAGCTGTCCCTTAAATGGATGATCTCTGTCCCCAAACAGCTGGAAATCTGCGGGCAATTTGATATCCTTTGCAAGATAATAATTCCCTGACGGATTGCTCTCCATCGCCTTTAAGTCCTCTGCTGTCGAGACCGCGGTTGCCGCTGCTGCTTTCAAATTTACCGATGCAGCTTCCACTTTTGTAGCCGGTGCTGCGAATACAGCATTTGCAGGTGTAGAAAATGCCATCAGTGCAGCCAAAGATAATGTCAGTATTTTTTTCATTGTCCTACTCCTTTCGCTCAGATCTTCCTGTAGGAAGATCCAATCTATATGATATTTGTATTATCATAAGCCGTACCTCAAGGTCCAAGTCAAGAAATATGTAGAAAATTAAAATCCGGCCGCTTATGAAAAATACCTTGACAATCAAACTATTTTGAAATATACTTTGCCTAACAAATAATTTGACAATCAAACTATTTGACAATCAAAACAATTTATGATGAATTTTAGAGGGAAAAGGAGATTACACCATGTTAGAGAAATTAAAAGAGATTATTGCAGACCAGTTAAATGTTGATGCAGCAAGCATTACAGCAGAGTCCAGATTCAAGGAGGATCTTGAGGCAGATTCTCTGGATCTGTTTGAACTGGTGATGTCATTGGAGGAGGAGTATGACGTAGAGATTCCTTCTGAGGACTTAGAGAAGATCTTAACAGTCGGTGATGTAATCAAATATCTTGAGGACAAAGGTGTAGAGGCATAAATATGAAGACTAGAGTGACGGAACTTCTCGGAATTACTTATCCGATCATCCAGGGCGGAATGGCCTGGGTAGCCACTCACGAGCTCGCCAGCGCAGTATCAAACGCTGGCGGTCTTGGCATTATAGGGGCTGGTGGTGCTCCGGCATCCTGGGTGCGCGAGCAGATCCAGGCGGCGAAGAAAGAGACGGATAAGCCATTTGGTGTCAATCTGATGCTGATGAATCCGGATGCAGATGCGATTGCCAAGGTACTTGTGGAAGAAGGCGTTAAGGTTGTTACGACTGGAGCTGGAAATCCGGCAAAATACATGCAGATGTGGAAGGAAGCGGGAATCAAAGTGATTCCCGTTGTCGCGAGTGTGGCACTTGCCAAATTGATGGAGCGCGGCGGCGCGGATGCGGTCGTTGCAGAAGGAACCGAGTCTGGCGGACATATCGGTTCGCAGACAACGATGACGCTGGTTCCGCAGGTAGTTGATGCAGTATCGATTCCGGTGATTGCAGCCGGTGGTATCGCAGATGGACGTGGATTTGCGGCAGCGATGATGCTCGGTGCGGATGCGGTGCAGATGGGAACGAGATTTGTTGTGGCAAATGAGTCTATCGTTCATGAGAATTACAAGGATCGCGTGATCAAGGCAAAAGACATTGATTCGGAAGTGACCGGCATGTCGACCGGACATCCGATCCGTGTCATCCGCAACAAGATGACGCGTGAGTACCTGCAGATGGAGAAAGATGGTGCAAGCTTAGATGAGCTGGAACAGCTGACACTTGGTGCTTTGCGCAAGGCAGTTGTGGAAGGCGATGTGATGTACGGCAGCGTGATGGCGGGACAGTCCGCGGGACTGGTCCACAAGAAGGAGAGCTGCGCCGAGATCATTCAGGAAATTATGGCGGATGCACATAAGCTGCTTTCGACCACGGAAGGTTAAATATTGAGCAGACATATGGACGTAAATTTTGTCTGGTTACTGTCTGTGTAAGTAATGTTCTCACCCGGTGAGACATTTCAGAAAAGAGGAAAGAATGAAGAGAGTATTTATGTTCCCAGGACAGGGTTCCCAATATGTTGGAATGGGCAAGGAATTCTACGATAACAGACCGGAGTGCAAGGCGGTCTATGATCTGGCATCGGAAGTGACCGGGCTTGATGTTGCGGCGCTTTGTTTCGAGGAGAATGACAAGTTAAATATTACGGAATATACACAGATCTGTATGCTGACAACGGAGGCTGCAATCTATGCAGCGTTAAAGGAAGAAGGCATCACCTGCGATGTGACCGCGGGATTGAGCCTTGGAGAGTACGGCGCATTGATCGCATCCGGCGCGATGAGTATGAAGGATGCTTTCGCGGTCGTAAGAAAACGTGGCATCTATATGCAGGAAGCGTATCCGACCGGCGGCGCAATGTCTGCAATCTTAGGACTGGATGCAGAGGTGATCGCCCAGACCTGTGAGAAAACACAGAACGAACTTCGCAGCGCAGGCAACGAGGCAGCAGTTGTATCGGTTGCCAATTACAACTGTCCGGGACAGATCGTGATCACAGGAACAGAGGATGCGGTAAGCGTTGCGGGAGATGCATTAAAGGAAGCCGGTGCGAAACGTGTGGTTCCTCTTAAAGTCAGTGGACCGTTCCATTCGCAGCTTTTAAACGGAGCAGGAGAGAAGCTTGGTGAGGCATTAAAGGATGTGACGATCGGCGCGATCACAACTCCGTATCTTGCTAACGTGAATGCAGATTATGTGACAGATCCGGCAGCAGTCAAGGATCTGCTGGTGCGCCAGGTATCTTCTTCCGTTCACTGGCAGCAGACCATTGAGCGTCTGATTGCAGACGGCGCAGATGAGTTCGTAGAGATTGGACCGGGACGTTCTCTTTCCGGATTTATGCGGAAGATCAACCGTGATGTCACGACCTGCAATATCGATAAGATGGAGGATTTTGTAAATTATGTTAACCGGTAAGAATGCGCTCGTCACAGGCGCGGGAAAAGGAATTGGCAAGGCAATCGCGATGGAGCTTGCAGTAAATGGCGCCTTTGTCATCGTCAACTATAACGGATCGAAGGCTGCGGCGGAGCAGACGGTCGCAGAGATTCAGGAAGCAGGCGGCGATGCTGTCGCATACCAGTGTAACGTTGCAGATTATGAAGCCTGCGGCGGCATGGTTTCCGAGCTGATCAAAACATATAAGCATATCGATATCTTAGTCAACAATGCCGGAATTACAAGAGACGGACTGTTGATGAAGATGAGTGAGGACGATTTCGATGCGGTCATCGATACGAATCTGAAGGGATGCTTCAACACGATCCGTCACCTGTCGCGCTATTTCTTAAAGCAGCGCGCCGGTAAAATCGTCAATATTTCATCGGTATCCGGAATCCTCGGTAATGCAGGGCAGGCAAACTATTCTGCGAGCAAGGCGGGCATCATTGGATTGACCAAGGCGGTAGCAAGAGAACTTGCAAGCCGCGGCATTAATGTGAATGCGGTTGCACCTGGATTTGTGGAGACGGATATGACGGATGCATTGCCGGACAGCGTGAAGGAAGGCCTGTGTGCACAGATTCCGCTCGGACGCACCGGAAAACCGGAGGATATCGCAAAGGCAGTGGCATTTCTTGCCTCGCCTGCAGCGGATTACATTACAGGTCAGGTTTTATCGGTTGACGGAGGTATGGCGATCTAAGAAGCTTCTGGCATGAGCCGACGAGACAAACATCAAGAAGCTTGCTGCAACAGGATAGAGATGCGACCTTTTATGGGAGCACAGAAAGGAAAAATCATGAGCAGAAGAGTAGTTGTAACCGGTATGGGTGCGATCACGCCGATCGGTTTAAGCGTAGATGAATTTTGGAATGGAGTGAAAGAGGGAAAACTCGGATTTGGCGAGATCACCCGTTTTGACTCCAGTGAATATAAAGCACATATGGCGGCAGAGGTAAAAGGCTTTGTCGGCAAGGATTATATGGATTTTAAGGCAGCCAAGAGAATGGAGCTTTTCTCGCAGTATGCGGTAGCGGCAGCGGGAGAAGCCATCGAGGATGCGGGGCTGGATATGACGAAGGAAGATCCGTACCGTGTCGGCACAGCAATCGGTTCCGGAGTTGGAAGCCTTCAGGCGATCGAGCGTGAGTACACGAAGCTTGTGGAAAAAGGCCCGGGACGAGTCAACCCGATTTTCGTTCCGCTGATGATTTCCAACATGGCATGCGGAAACGTATCGATCCAGTTCGGATTACAGGGCAAAAGCATCAATGATGTGACTGCCTGCGCGACCGGAACAAACAATATCGGAGAGGCATTCCGAAGCATTCAGTACGGTGAGGCGGATGTCATGGTAACAGGTGGAACGGAAGGCAGCGTATGTCCGACGGCAATCGCTGGATTTGCAGCACTGACCGCACTCTCTCCGTCAACCGATCCTGAGAAATGTTCTCTGCCTTTTGACAAGAACCGAAGCGGATTCGTTCTCGGCGAAGGTGCAGGCGTTGTTGTGCTCGAAGAATTGGAGCATGCAAAGGCAAGAGGCGCAAAGATCTACGCGGAAGTTGTCGGATACGGATGTTCCGCAGATGCCTACCACATCACTTCCCCATTGGAGGACGGTGCGGGCGCAGCGCGAGCAATGCTGAATGCCGTGGAAGATGCCGGTGTGGATAAAAATGAGATCAACTATATCAATGCGCACGGAACAGGAACGCATCACAACGATCTGTTTGAGACACGCGCGATCAAGCTGGCGTTCGGTGAGCATGCGAAGGATATGAAGATCAACTCGACCAAGTCGATGATCGGTCATCTCTTAGGTGCGGCCGGAGCGGTTGAGTTTATTACCTGTGTCAAGGAGATTGAGGAAGGTTATATCCACAAGACAGCCGGATACGAGATGCCGGACGAGGAGATCGACCTGAATTACTGTAAGGAAGCGTATAACGAGGATGTCGAGTATGCATTATCCAACTCTCTTGGTTTCGGCGGACATAATGCAAGTATCTTAATAAGCAAGTATGAAGAATAAGAAAGCAGCCTTGATTTGCTGACAACATGATATGCAACGCCGGTCGGTACGACAAGCAAGGGAACGAGCCGGTGTTCCAAGGAGGATATTATGACAACGCAGGAGATTATGGAAATTCTGCCGCATCGCCAGCCGTTTTTGCTGATCGATACGGTGGAGGAGTTAGAGCCGGGCGTGCGCGCTGTGGCAAAGAAAAATGTGACATATAACGAGCCTTATTTTGCCGGACACTTTCCGGGGAATCCGGTGATGCCGGGCGTGCTGATCATTGAGGCTTTGGCGCAGACGGGCGCGGTAGCGATCCTGTCGCAGCCGGAGTGGAAAGGAAAGACTGCATATTTTGCAGGCATCAATCAGGCAAAATTCAAGCAGAAAGTTGTGCCGGGAGATACGCTTTTACTTGAGACAGAAATTATCAAGATTAAGGGACCGATCGGTGTGGGCAAAGCGACTGCCCGTGTGAACGGAAAGCTTGCATGTTCTGCAGAATTGACATTTGCGATAGGGTAATATGCAATACATCTGTGATGTATCGCAAGCGTCAGCCCATCGGCGCAGCCGATTTGGAATGGGCTGATGTTCAAGAAGAGGGAAACGATATGTTATTTAAGAAGAATATAAAGACGGAGCCTGCGCAGGAAAAAACGCAGACACAGATAATGGAACCGGTGCAGCCGGAGACGGTGGTATGTAAGAATTGCAAGCGTGAGCTTGACAAGAAGCGCGTTGTAAAAAATAAATACGTCTGCTACGAGTGCGGCTATTACTTCCGTGTGCGTGCGAAGAATCGCATCAAGATGGTGACGGATGCAGATTCATTTGAAGAATGGGACGAGAATGTGGAAGTGAAGAATCCACTGAATTTCCCGGAATATGAAGAAAAAGTTACGGCAACACAGGAAAAGACAGGATTAAAAGAGGGCGTGACGATCGGAAAATGCCGGATCTACGGTGAAGAGACGGTTCTCGGTGTCATCGATGCCCGGTTCATGATGGGAAGCATGGGACATGTGGTCGGCGAGCGCATTACGCATGCGTTTGAGCGTGCGACCGAGGAGAAACTTCCGGTGATCTTATTCTGCTGTTCGGGTGGAGCCAGAATGCAGGAGGGAATCATCTCCCTGATGCAGATGGCAAAGACATCCGGTGCAGTCAAGCGTCATTCGGATGCGGGACTTCTGTATGTGCCGGTGCTGACCGATCCGACGACCGGCGGTGTGACTGCAAGTTTTGCAATGCTGGGAGATATCATCCTGGCGGAGCCGAATGCTCTGATCGGATTTGCGGGACCTCGTGTTATCGAGCAGACGATCGGAGAGAAACTTCCGGAAGGCTTCCAGAGAGCCGAATTTCAGTTACAGCACGGTTTTGTCGATGCAATCGTTAAGCGTGAAGACTTAAAGATGACGTTGTACAAGATCTTAAAGATGCACCGCCCAACGACCGGTTATGCGAATTTCGATCCGCTTCGTGAGGATGACATCTATGAGCCGACTGAGCTGATGCGTGAGCGAAGCGCAAAATCCAAGCCGATGCAGGCGTGGGATAAGGTGACAGCGGCAAGACAGATGAAGCGTCTGGCATCCGTGGATTATATCGATACGATCTTTGATGATTTTATGGAGATGCACGGAGATCGCTATTTCCGCGATGATCCGGCGATCGTCGGTGGATTTGCATATCTTGACGGACAGCCGGTAACGGTGATCGGTGTCCATAAGGGGAAAGATTTAAAGGATTGTGCGGCGCGCAACTACGGCATGCCTTCGCCGGAAGGCTACCGCAAGGCAATCCGACTGATGAAGCAGGCGGAGAAATTCAACCGCCCGATCATCACGTTCGTCAATACATCCGGTGCATATCCGGGAAAAGAGGCGGAAGAAAACGGCCAGGGCGAGGCAATCGCGAGAAATCTCTACGAGATGTCCGGCATTCAGGTGCCGATCCTCTGCCTCATGATCGGCGAGGGTGGAAGTGGCGGAGCGCTCGCTTTGGCGGTAGGAAACGAAGTATGGATGATGGAAAATGCGACCTACTCCATCCTCTCACCGGAAGGGTTCGCATCGATCCTCTGGAAGGACGGAAAGCGTGCCAAGGAAGCAGCCGGTGTCATGAAGATTACGGCACAGGATTTAAAGGAACTTCAGGTTGTTGATGATATCATTCCGGAGTACGGCGGAGCCGATGAGGATGCTTTAACTTCAATCGCTAACTACATGAAGGGTAACATGAAGAAGTTCTTAAAGGCACAGAATGTTAAGAGTGGTGAAGAACTTGCTGCAGAACGCTACGCGCGTTTCCGTAAATTCTAGTGGCGCAAAAGGAGATCTGTAATGAAAATATTAGGAACCGGAAGTTCGCTTCCGAAGAAAATAGTAAGCAACGATGATCTTGCGCAGGTGATGGATACCTCGGATGAATGGATCAGCAGCCGTACCGGAATCCGAAACCGTCATATTGCGGTAGAAGAAACAACGACTTCCATGTCGGTGGAAGCGGCAAAGAAGGCGCTTGGAGATGCTTCGGTAGATGCAGAAGAAATCGACCTGATCATTGCGGCAACGGTTTCGCCGGACTACATCTTTCCAACGCTTGCCTGCGAGGTGCAGGCGGCGCTCGGCGCAGTCCATGCCACTGCGTTCGACATCGGCGCAGGATGTTCGGGATTTTTGTTTGCACTTGCCACAGCGGATGCGTACTTTGCATCCGGTCGGTATAAAAAGGCCTTGATCCTCGGGGCGGAGACACTTTCGAAGATGATGGACTGGAGTGACCGCAGCACCTGTGTCCTCTTTGGTGACGGGGCAGGGGCGGCAGTTGTCAGTGCGGAGGGCATGCAGCTTCTTTCGATGGTGCAGGGATCCGACGGAGCCGGTGGCATGGCTTTAAAATGCGACAACCGGCCGGTTCGTAATCTGTATCGTCAGGGCGCACTCACACAGTATGCATTCACTGAGATGAACGGATCCGAGGTGTATAAGTTTGCAGTGCGCACAGTGCCGAAGGCAATCAATGAGGCTTTGGAGAAAGCAGGAATCTCGGAGGATGAAGTGTCGCTTTATCTGTTGCATCAGGCAAATCTTCGCATTATCGAATCGGTATCGAAGCGTCTGCATCAGCCGATGGATAAATTTCCGACCAACCTTGAAGCGTGTGGAAATATATCTGCAGCCAGCGTGCCGATTCTGCTTGATAAAGTCAGAAAAGATGGTATGATAGGCAAAGGAGACAAAATTGTATTGGCTGGATTTGGAGCAGGACTGACCTGGGGCGCGTGCGTGATCGAGTGGTAGCCTGCATCCGGATGGCAGATAGCCGTATTACAAAAGGAGATTGCGGATGACACTCGAAGCGACTTTAAACGAACTTCTCGTTAAGCTGTTCAAGGATATATTGGAGATCGAGGCCAAAAGCCTGATCACGGAAGAATTCAAGGATATTACATACAACGATATGCATATCATTGAGGCAGTCGGTGTGGAGGAGCCGCGCAACATGAAGACGGTCGCAAAGCTGATGTCGGTTACGACAGGAACGCTGACTAAGGCGATGGATGCGCTCTGCGACAAAGGATATGTGATTCGGGAACGGAGCACAAAGGATAAACGTGTGATCAAGCTACGCCTGACGGACAAGGGCAAGAGTGCCTATTACCATCACGAGCAGTTCCATCGTCAGATGATCAAGAACATTGCTTCCGAGATGTCGGAGCAGGAGACTGAGGTGCTGATCTACGCTTTGGCGAAGCTCGTGGACTACTTCCATCTCAATTATTACGATACAAAAGCAGAATCCCAGTATATTGACTGGTCGAAAATTAAACAGAAGGAAGAAAATGAATAATTTTCCACTGTGAAATAAGGAAGCGTGCTGATGCACGCGTAGGTCATCAACTGCGGTACATCTTTGATGTATCGCAGTTGGTGACAGGGTTTAATAAATCGCAAAAGTGTAGAAAAATAGGGCGGTTCAAAATGCAAGTTTTGAATCGCTTTGTTGCATTTTGGATGCTTTGAATGTGTAAAGTGATAGAAAATTAAAATATTAAAGAATTTTCTGTTGCTATTTCTTGCAATTTCGATTAGAATAAGGGTGTTGATGTATACTAATTTAATAGGATATGACGGAAGGAGAGTTGAAACACGCTTTTTCCGTTAAATAATATGATAAGGAGATTACAAAAAATGGGTTATGTTGATGAAGTACTTGAAGTAGTACAGAAGAAAAACGCAGATCAGCCTGAGTTCTTACAGGCAGTAACAGAGGTTCTTGAGTCATTAAGACCGGTGATCGACGCAAACGAGGATTTATACAGAAAGAATGCAATCCTTGAGAGAATCACAGAGCCGGATCGCCAGATCATGTTCCGTGTACCATGGGTAGACGACAATGGTCAGGTTCAGGTAAACAGAGGTTTCCGTGTACAGTTCAATAATGCCATTGGACCGTACAAGGGAGGTTTAAGACTTCATCCTTCTGTAAACTTAGGTATTATCAAGTTCTTAGGTTTCGAGCAGATCTTCAAGAACTCACTTACAACACTTCCGATCGGTGGTGGTAAAGGTGGTTCCGACTTCGATCCTAAGGGTAAATCTGACAGAGAGATTATGGCATTCTGCCAGAGCTTCATGACAGAGC
>CAKRKX010000085.1 GCA_934358675.1 uncultured Agathobacter sp.
ACTGTAAATTATTCTCCGGCACGCCCGCAAGAATCTCGCGAACCGTCTCCATCTTCGCATCGAGATTGTCGGCAAAGCTGAGCGCCAGCGCCTCGACCAAAGCAGGCTTTTTCGGGGAACCGTACTCAAGCTCTCCGTGATGCGCCAGGATACAGTGCTTCAACTCATTGGCAAGCACAACCGGGAATCCGTCGATCTCGCGGATCTTATCCCCGATCCACTCGGCACCGATCATAATGTGTCCGAGCAGCTGACCTGCGTCTGTATAATCATTCTCCGGGAATGTGGAGAGTTCCTTCAACTTACCGATATCGTGAAACATTGCGGCAGTCAGCAGCAGATCACGATTCAAAAACGGATAATTCTCTGCAAAATAATTACAGTTTCTCGTCACGCTGACCGTGTGCTCAAGAAGTCCGCCGACAAAGCCGTGGTGCACGCTTTTTGCAGCGGAATGGAACTTGAACGCCTTGGCAAAAGCCTCATCGTCAAAGAACATATGTAACAGCTTCGAGAGGTACGGATTCTTGATGGAATTGATATAGCCCATCATCTCGTTGTACATCGTATCGATGTCCTTGTCGGTCACCGGAAGATAATTCTCCGGCTCATACTCGCCCTCACCGACCTTGCGCACGCGCTTGATGGACAACTGTAAATTTCCCTGAAAACTTGTGACATCTCCGGTGACAGCGACATAATCCATCGCATCAAACTCATCGATTCCGACCGAACCCGGGTCCCAGATCTTCGCATCGAGCGTTCCGGTCTTATCCTGTAAGATCACATTATCGTAAGGCTTTCCCGACTTGGTCAGTGCCGCCTGTTTAAACTTGCATAAATAGATTTCGTTGATTCTCTCTCCCTCGCGGAGAGTTTCGATAAACTTCATAATAACTCCTTTTATTTTAAAATTCCTGCCTCAATTTCACAGGTTAATTCTTTATAACCATTGCTTCCTTCGCGCATGAACACAACAGAATACGTCTCGCCCGGCGTCAGTCCGCGCACCGCCTGCGTGTAGGAATCAGCGGTCGTAATCCTCTGATCATCGATCTGTACAATGACGTCACCGCTCTGCCATCCTGCGTTCATCGCCGGCGAATCCATCGCCACTTCCTTGATATATACGCCTTTTGGAATACCGTAGGTGTTGGCGATCTTCTCTGTTACTGTCGAAATATGCGCACCGAAATACGGAATATCCTTCGATGAGAACAAAAGCTTAATGATGTCGTCCAGCTCCTCCGCATCCACTGCCGTCAACGCGCCGGTCGATCCCGCACTGTAATTCTGCATGACCACACCGACCATCTCGCCGTCCGTGTTGATCAGGATTCCGCTGCCGTCTTTGCTTGCGACAATGTCGGTCGTGTACACCGAATAGTTGCAGTCCTGCGTAGAAATCTCATTGCTGGTAGAGGTAATGCATCCCGTCAGAATCGAATAGTTTGTTCCGAGCGGACTTCCCAAAGCGATCACGATGCTGCCCTTGTGCACAAGGTTGGATTTTCCAATCTTCATGACACTCACGGAAGCGAGCGTCGTGCTCTCCATCTCATCCTTTGCAACCGAAAGCACTGCAAGACCCGTGTTTGCGTCATACTTCATCAGCTGCGCAGGTGCGACGGTGTCATCGATAAATGTGACACTGATCTTCGCAGCATTCTTGATGATCTTGCGCTCCGTAAGGATCAGGAGCTTGCTTCCCGCATCACCCACGATCGTGCCGGACCCCTGTCCTTCACGCTCATAGGAATTGTTAAACCAGTCCGTATCGCTGACCACACTCGTGATCGTAACGATCGACTTATTCGCAACGTTGCCGATTGAGTAGAGCTGTGTCTGGATCTTCTGATAATCCTGGATCGTAAACGCCTTCACTTCCGCCTCTTCCTGCTGGGTTTCTTCCGGTGTCTGCGCCGGTTCCTGCGTGTCCTCCGACTCCTGCATCTGCGAACCCGGCATCTGTGTGACCGAATCGTTCTCCTGCATGTTATCGCGAAGTACCGGCAACATCAGAAGCATTACAAGAACCGCAGTCAGTGCAAATACGATTCCACATCCTGCGGCAGTCAGAAACTTGATCCAGATACGCTTGTAATTCTTCGGCTTATCTTTAATTTTCTCTCTTACAAATTCATTCTTCTGTATCTGCTTGTCTTCCATCTGCGACCTTCACATTCTCATTCGAAAAACCAACATATCACACAATATTATATTCGCATTTATCGACTCTTGCAACCATTTTTGCCTTTTCCTAAACGTAATTATGGGATATAATGATTAAAGGGTCAAAAGGTAGCATCGATGCATGCTTGCTTGCAATTCGATGCATACCTTAGTGACCCGTACTACACCGAGAAAGTAGCAATTTACAATGCAAAGCATGTAAATTAGCGGATTTCGAGGTGGAGTCAGATTACGGGAATGCGAAGCATGTAGTAATCTGATTAATCATAAATAACGGGCAAATGTATTAATACGTATCAAGATGATAGAGGACACACCATGAACAAAAAAGTTTATCATACATTGGAATACTACAAGATCCTTGACATGCTCGCCGGTTATGCGGCATGCGAGGAGACACGCGAGCGCTGTCTGGCTTTAACACCGCTGACCGACGCCGCGGAGATCAACCGCCTTCAGACCACGACCGCCGACGCACTCAGCCGCCTGTATAAAGGAAGCGGCATCAGTTTCGCGGGCGTCCATAATGTGAACGGAGCCTTAAAGCGCCTGGATATCGGCGGCACCTTAAACACATCCGAGCTGCTGATGATCAGCTCTCTCCTTGAGGTGGCCAAACGCGCCAAATCCTACGACCGCTCCGACCGCGCAGACGACAAGATCGATTCGCTCTCGCCGCTTTTCTCACAGATTGAGCCGCTGACACCTCTGCACGAGGAGATCAAGCGCTGCATCATCGGCGAGGATGAGATTGCAGACGATGCAAGCCCGGCTCTCGCCAAAGTGCGCAAATCGATCCGCGGCATGAACGACCGCATTCACGCGCAGCTGACCAGCCTGATGAATAACACGACAACGAGAAGCTATTTGCAGGATGCCGTCATCACGATGCGCGACGGACGCTACTGCCTGCCGGTCAAGGCGGAGGCAAAGACATCCGTTCCTGGAATGGTGCATGACCAGTCCTCCAGCGGTTCCACGCTTTTTATCGAGCCGATGGCTGTGGTCAATTTAAACAATGAACTCCGCGAATTATTCTTAAAGGAACAGGAAGAGATCAATGCGATCCTCGCGGAATTATCGAACCGGGTTGCCGAGAACGCCAACGGAATCCGACAGGATTACGCCGTGCTCGCAGAACTCGATTTCATTTTCGCGAAGGCACAGCTCGCGAAATCCTACAACGGTGTTGCTCCTGTCTTCAATGAAGAGGGACGCATCAACATCCGCAAGGGAAGACATCCGCTGCTCGACCCGAAGAAAGTCGTACCGATCGACGTGCGGCTCGGCGATGACTTCCGCCAGCTGATCGTGACCGGACCGAATACCGGAGGTAAGACCGTATCGCTGAAAACGGTCGGACTCCTGACACTGATGGGACAGGCAGGACTTCACATTCCGGCAGGCGACCGCTCGGAACTTGCAATCTTCCATGAGATCTTCGCAGACATCGGAGATGAGCAGAGTATTGAACAGAGTTTAAGTACATTCTCCTCCCACATGACAAATATCGTGCGGATTCTAAAGAAGGCGGATGACCGGAGCTTATGCCTTTTTGATGAGTTGTGTGCCGGAACCGATCCGACGGAAGGTGCCGCACTCGCGATCTCGATCCTGCACAAGCTGCACCAGTACGGCGCCACAACGATGGCAACCACGCATTACAGTGAGTTGAAAGTCTATGCGCTTTCTACCGAGGGTGTGGAAAACGCGTGCTGCGAGTTCGACGTCGAAACATTAAGTCCGACCTACCGGCTTCTCATCGGTATTCCGGGCAAAAGTAATGCTTTTGCGATCAGCTCCAAGCTCGGACTGGCGGAGAATATTATCGAGGATGCGAGGAGTCGACTGAGTGATAAAGATGTTGACTTTGAAGATATGCTCGCCAACCTCGAAGCCAGCCGTATCACGATTGAAAAAGAACAGTTGGAAATTCAGAAATATAAATCAGAAATTGAACAGCTCAAGCAGAAACTGACCACGAAAAATGAACGCCTCGATGCCAGCCGCGACGACATTCTGCGCAAGGCAAACGAAGAAGCTTACCAGATTCTCAAAGAAGCGAAGGATCTTGCGGACGAGACGATCCGCAACTTCAACAAATACGGTCAGGGACAGGCTCCGATGAGCAAGATGGAGAAAGAACGAAGCCGCGTGCGCGACAAGATGAGCGAGCGCGAGAAGAATCTCTCCATGAAGAAGAAAGAGACGGTCAACCACAAGGTTCCGAAGAAGCTGCGCATCGGCGATTCCGTCAAAGTTCTCTCCATGAACTTAAAAGGAACTGTCCACACACTGCCGAACGCCAAAGGTGATCTGTATGTGCAGATGGGAATCCTTCGTTCTCTGGTCAACATCAAGGATCTGGTACTCATCGATGAAGATGCTTCACCAATTGCAAAAAAATACGGTGGAAGCGGCTCAGGCAAGATCAAGATGAGCAAATCCGCATCCGTATCAACGGAGATCAACCTTATCGGCATGACGGTCGACGAGGCGATCGCGCATCTGGATAAATACCTGGATGATGCGTATCTAGCACATCTTCCGTCCGTGCGCATCGTACACGGAAAAGGAACCGGAGCTCTGCGCAATGCCGTACAGGCGCATCTGCGCAAACAAAAATATGTGAAATCATTCCATGCCGGAGCCGCCGGGGAAGGCGATGCCGGCGTGACTATCGCAGAATTTGAATAAACGAATCAAAACAGGAGGAATGTCATGGTATCCAAACAGAAAATACTCATCGTCGATGACGATAACAACATCGCAGAACTGATATCGCTCTACCTCACAAAGGAGTGCTACGACACCCGCATCGTCAATGACGGCGAGGAAGCGCTTGTCGCTTTTGAACAATACAATCCGAATCTGATCCTGCTCGATCTGATGCTTCCGGGCATCGACGGCTATCAGGTATGCCGTGAGATCCGTGCGAAAAACAACACGCCGATCATCATGCTTTCCGCAAAAGGCGAAATCTTCGACAAGGTGCTCGGACTCGAGCTAGGCGCGGACGATTACATCCTGAAGCCTTTTGACTCAAAGGAACTGGTTGCCCGTGTAAAGGCAGTACTCCGCCGCTACCAGCCGGTAAAGACCGAATCTCCGGTCGTGGAAGTCAAATGCGTGGAGTATCCGGATCTGATCATCAATCTCTCAAACTATTCGGTCGTCTACAACGGACGTCCGATCGATATGCCGCCGAAGGAGCTGGAACTTCTCTATTTTCTTGCTGCTTCACCGAATCAGGTATTTACCAGAGAGCAGCTTCTCGATCATATCTGGGGATACGAATATATCGGCGATACGCGAACCGTGGATGTACACGTAAAACGTCTCCGTGAGAAGATCAAGGATCACAAATCCTGGTCGATTGCTACCGTCTGGGGCATCGGCTATAAATTTGAGGTAGCAGAATGAAATCACGCATGTACATAAAAATGCTTCTCGGCTACGTGCTGTTCGGCATCTGTGCCATCGTTATCCTGTGCACATTTACCCAGCATACCGTAAGCTCCAGCCTCGAGCGCCGCGAAGCACAGCAGCTCTACCGGGAATCGAATCTGATTGCCTCCGGCTACGCTGCCAACTTTATGAATTCCTCGCTGTCGCTGGAAGATTTTCAATCGCAGATGGAACTGCTCAGCACATATCTGTCGGCGGAGATCTGGGTTGTGGATAATCAGGGACACATCCTTTTTAATTCTTCCGATGCACAGATCGGACAGAATGCGGCGCGCTCGGAATACACAAGCCTCGAGAACTTCGACCGTATCGATTTTGGGAACCAGTACTACACGATCGGGCGTTTTTACGGAATGTTCAACGAAGATACGCTCAGCGTTTTCTCACCGGTCACTTCCAACTACCGCGTCCGCAGCTATGTGATCATTCACAAACCGGTATCGAGCACGATCGGCGTTGCCAATGAATTCATGAACATCACGTTCTATACGGTCGGTCTGCTGGCACTGTGCGCATTGCTTTTGCTGCTGGCCTTTTCCTATACAAACTACCGGCCGCTGCGCAAGATCACCAATGTTGCGCGAAGCTACGCCAAAGGCAATTTTGAGCCGCGCATCGACATTCATACGAACGACGAGCTCGGCATCATCGGCAACACGATGAACTATATGGCAAACGAGCTGGACACGCTCGAGGAAGACCAGCGAAAATTTATTTCCAACGTGTCGCATGACTTCCGCTCGCCGCTGACTTCGATCAAGGGCTACATCGAAGCGATGCTCGACGGAACGATTCCGGTCGAGATGCAGGATAAATACTTAAATATCATTCTCTTCGAGACAGAACGGCTGACCAAGCTGACACAGGGCATTCTTGATCTCAACCAGTTCGGGCGCCATCGCGGCATGATGCTTGATCTCGCCGACTTTGACATCAACCGGATGATCAAGACAACGATCCTTACCTTCGAGGGCACCTGCGAGAAAAAAGGCCTCACCTTTGATCTCGTCCTCACCGGGCAGGAACTGTTTGTACACGGCGATATGAGCAAGATTCAGCAGGTGCTGTACAATCTGATCGACAATGCGACAAAGTTCTCGCACCAGAACGGCGCGATCAAGATCGAGACGAGCATCAAAAACGAGAAAGTCTTTATCTCGGTCAAGGATTCCGGCATCGGCATCCCGGCGGACAGCATCAAAAAAATCTGGGACCGTTTCTACAAAACCGACCTCTCACGAGGCAAGGATAAGAAAGGAACCGGACTCGGTCTCTCGATCGTCAAAGAGATCATTCAGGCGCACAACGAACACATCAATGTCATCAGTACGGAAGGTGTCGGAACGGAATTCATCTTCACCTTGCCGCTCTCACAAAAAGAAGTGCAGTAGCATATGCCACTGCACTTCTCTTAATTTTCTTCACTATTGATTTCATAAACCTCAAGTTCCCGCTCATTGCCATTGCGGTCATACGCCGCATTCGCGGTATTCCAGCGGAAATTATCACGATCCAGTTTTTCCTCCAGCGTCAGGTAATCGCCCTCAAATACCGTGTATTCAAAGCGATATCCCTCCGTGGTCTTTGCACGCACGCTGATACGGATATGCTGTGTTTCCGGAACCGCCATATCCGGATCTTCGGTGTCCGCTTCCGGCAGCTCATACACAAACGAAGCACTTGCCGCGCCGGATAACGACTCTACTGCTTCATCGGAATCTGTCTCATCCGAAACGGACACTTCCGTCGTATCCACTGCTTCACCACCCGAAGCCTCCGCGCCATCCTGCGTATCCGATCCGTTCATCTGTGCCAGCAGATCCGTCACATTGATCCGCTTATCATCCAGCATCGTCACAATATCCAACTTTTCAAACGTAAAAAGACCGTTTCCCTGCAGTTGCACATCACACATGGTATTCAGGTGAATCGCACCGTTGCGGTAGGTCGGTGCCTTCTCTAGTTTTGCGGACAGCACCTCATCCAGATTCAGATCCAGTCCCTGATAATCATTGAGCACTTCGGTCGTCTTCTTTCTGCCGTTTGCCAAAAGGAAGGTAATATTGCCGTCAAAATTTTTCTCGATCGGCAGATCCACCGTTCCGGTATATGCATATTTGCCGCGTTTCAACGGACATTCGAGCGTTCCGAAATAAATGCTGACCTGCGTCTTGTCAGTGTATTCCTTCGGCACGACCGATATATCGACTTTGCAGGTGCTGTTCGCAAAGTTGAGACTTTCCACGGTGATGGAATAATCCTCGACCATGCTCGCTTCCTCCTGCAGCGTCTTCTCGATATTCGACTGCAGATTGCCCATATCCGAAAGGATCACACTTGTAGAATCCTGCATATAGGTAAGCTGATTCGTGAGCGCATCGATCTTTTGGTACATGCGCGCCACGATGATCAGAAGCGCTGCGCAAAAAGCGACCAACAACGCCTTTTTCCAACTAAATTTCAATTTCTTCATATAAGATTACTGTTCACTGTCCTCTTGTGGTGCTGTAATCCGGATTCCAAGTTCCTCAAGCTGCTTCTCGTCTACGGTTCCCGGAGCCTCGGACATCAGATCCGATGCATCCTTTACCTTCGGGAATGCGATAACGTCACGGATGGAATCTGCGTGAACCATGTGCATGATCATACGATCAACACCGTATGCAAGTCCTGCGTGTGGCGGTACTCCGTAAGAGAATGCGTCTAACAGGAAACCGAACTGCTCATGTGCGCGCTCCTTGGTGAATCCAAGGACCTCGAACATCTTCTCCTGAATATCATCCTGATGGATACGAACAGATCCGCCGCCAAGCTCGGTTCCGTTCAATACGATATCGTATGCTTTCGCACGTACGGCACCCGGATCGGTATCGATCTTGTCCCAATCCTCTTCCATCGGCATGGTGAATGGATGATGCATTGCCATAAAACGGTTCTCCTCATCGGACCACTCAAGAAGCGGGAACTCGGTTACCCAAAGGAAGTTGTACTGGTTCTCATCGATCAGTCCAAGCTCCTCGCCGAGCTGAAGACGGAGTGCACCAAGCACATTCCATACAATCTTATTTTTATCTGCTGCGAACAGAAGCAGGTCGCCCGGCTCACCGTTCATCTTCTCTACCAATGCATGTAACTCATCCTCTGTCATGAACTTTGCGAAGGATGACTTATAGGTTCCGTCCTCGTTGATGCACAGATAAGCAAGTCCCTTTGCGCCGCATCCCTTTGCATGCTCAACGAGCTTGTCGATCTTCTTACGAGGCATAGCGCCCTGTCCCTCGACATTGATACCGCGGACAGATCCACCGTTTTCCAATGCTCCGGTAAATACACCGAATCCGCATCCCTTAACAACCTCGGATACGTCAACCAGTTCCATTCCGAAACGGGTATCCGGCTTATCGGAACCGAAGCGGTCCATTGCCTCCTGCCAAGGCATACGAGGAAGCGGTAACTGGATATCTACGCCGATTGCTTCCTTGAATACATATTTTAAAAGGCGCTCATTTACATCAAGAACGTCCTCGATATCTACGAAAGATAACTCCATATCTGCCTGTGTGAACTCCGGCTGACGATCCGCACGAAGATCCTCGTCACGGAAACATCTCGCGATCTGGAAATAGCGGTCATATCCGGATGCCATCAAAAGCTGCTTGAACAGCTGCGGAGACTGTGGCAGTGCATAGAAATTGCCAGGATGTACACGGCTCGGTACAAGGTAATCTCTTGCTCCCTCCGGTGTGGACTTGCAAAGGATCGGAGTCTCGATCTCCAGGAATCCCTCATTTGCCATAAACTGACGCATCAGTCCGAGTACACGGCTCTTGAGCATTAAGTTGCGCTGGATATCCGGTCTTCTCAAATCAAGATAACGGTATTTCAGACGGATATCTTCCTTTGTCTGGCTGTTCTCCTCGATTGCAAACGGAGGAGTCTGTGACTCAGAAAGGATACGAAGGCTTGTTGCGATCACTTCGATATCTCCGGTCTTCAAGTTCTCGTTGACTGCTGCGGAACGCTTCTGTACGGTTCCCTCGATAGCGACAACATACTCGCTTCTTAACGTTCCTGCCTTTGCGAAGCCTTCTGCTCCGACACTGTCCTCATCAAATACGATCTGTAACAGACCGCTTCTATCACGTAAGTCGATAAAGATCAGACTTCCTAAATTTCTTCTCTTCTGTACCCAGCCCATCACGGTTACTTTCTCACCGATGTTGGCACTGCTTACCTCTGTACATCTGTGGCTTCTGTGTAAGCCCTTCATTGATTCTGCCATAATTGTCTCCTTAATTTTTCTATCATTGCTCTTACGATTCACAGTCCCCTCTTTTCCCATGCGCAAAATCAGCCACTTCGTGTCTGTCGTTGCTTCGCAACTTCTCATTTTGCTTATGTG
>CAKRKX010000086.1 GCA_934358675.1 uncultured Agathobacter sp.
GATCACATCCGGGTTCATTGACTTCTTGCTGTTATCATAATCAAATTTCTTGCGGAACTCGCCCTTTTTCTCGAATGTCTGCTTCTTTTTCGCAGCATTTCCTGCATTTTCCTGCTTCTTTGCAGGATTCTGTGCTGTTTTCGCAGTTTTTTCTACAACTTTCTCCGCCGAAACTGCCACATCCGCACCGGAATTGCCCTCATCCGGCTTATGTAACGGTTCACCCTCGTCTCCCATGACGGCAAACTTCGTACGCTCAAGAATACTCTGTACTTCCTGTGCGATCTGTTTCTCGGAATTCTTGCGGTACTTGCTCTCCTTCGGCTTGCGAAATTCCGTCTGGATCACAAGATTCATACCGCATCGCTCACAGACAACTTTCTCAAGGAACTCAAGTATCTCATCCGTGCGCGTCTTGGCGATAATTGTCTCATCCATTGTCAGGATCAGATGATGCGGCTGATCAAATTCCATCTCCGCCGTGCGGAGCAGATTGTATTCAAGCACGCTGTACGCGTTCAATTCATCTAAAATACTGTCCTTATACACTTCCATCAGTGACTGCGGTGTATACTGTTCGGACAATTCAAACGTCTCGATGACCTTGACCGAGACATTCTGATTTTTGAAGATCTGTGAGACGATTGCCTCCTCGATCTTCCATATATTTTTCTTAAAGATCAGTCTTTTTGCACGCAAATAAATGCGAATATGATCGTGATCATGATTCGCACCTATTTTCGTCACCTCCGCTGTCTCTAACAGACTTTCCAGCTCCGCATCAAGTGTCAGAGTCGGAAATGCCTCCTTAAAAGGCTTTGTCATATTACTGCCCCCAATGTTCTAACTCATAGCGAAGTGCCCCAAGTAACTGGTCTTCCGGCACTTTCTTATAAACCTCACCGTGTTTGATGATCAATCCCTCTCCGATTCCGCCAGCCACACCGAGGTCTGCTTCTCTTGCTTCTCCCGGGCCGTTGACTACGCAGCCCATGACGGCGACCTTGATATCAAGCGGGAATTCCGCAACCATCGTCTCAACCTGATTGGCAAGCCCGATGAGATCGATCTTCGTTCTTCCACATGTCGGACACGATACCACTTCGATACCACCCTTGCGAAGTCCAAGTGTTCGAAGGATCAGCTTGGCGGACTTGATCTCCTCCACAGGATCTCCGGTCAGCGATACGCGAATTGTGTCACCGATTCCCTGATTCAGGATCAGTCCCAGTCCGATTGCAGACTTGATGTTACCGCTGATAATGGTTCCTGCCTCAGTAATTCCGACGTGAAGCGGATGATCGGTCTTGTCCGCGATCAGTTCATGCGCCTTCACACACATCATCACGTCCGACGATTTAATGCTGATGACCAGATTATCATAGCCCATATCCTCGATCAAAGCCACTTTATCCAACGCACTCTCCACAAGTCCTTCCGCCGTCACACCGTGGTATTTCTCCACCAGATTTTTTTCCAATGAACCACTGTTGACGCCGACACGGATCGGAATATTGCGCGCCTTCGCCTCGTCCACGACTGCTTTCACACGCTCGCTGCTTCCGATGTTGCCCGGATTGATACGGATCTTGTCCGCACCGTACTCCATCGCCGCCAGAGCCAGCTTATAGTCAAAATGAATATCCGCAACAAGCGGAATGGTAATCTGTTTTTTGATTTCAGTGAGCGCCTTTGCTGCTTCCATCGTCGGAACCGCGCATCGGATGATCTCGCATCCCGCTTTGGTCAACTGCCTGATCTGCGCAACCGTCGCCTCAACATCTTCCGTATGTGTATTTGTCATAGATTGGATCGCGATCGGGTAATTTCCGCCGATCACACGATCGCCAATCTTTACTTCCTTCGTAATATGTCTAGCCATATTGTTCTACCTCTATTTCACATTTTTCAAAACAGATTCTTCAGCATCTGCCAAAGCTACATAAACAACTTTCGAATGTCGTTAAACATCACAACAAACATAAGCGCAAACAACAGTAGAATTCCGATCATATGCACGAAGCCTTCCTTGTTTGGATCGATCTTCTTTCCACGGATTGCCTCAACGATCAGAAATACAAGACGTCCGCCATCCAGTGCCGGAAGGGGAAGAAGATTCATCACGCCAAGGTTTGCCGACAACAGGATCGCCCAGTTTAACATATTCAAAAATGCATAATAATAACCATCGGTCGATACCGACTTGGTATACGTATCCCCGATATTCTTCACAATTCCGACCGGTCCGCTCATCTGATTGACAGAAACCTGTCTGGTCACGAGCATCTTCAAGCTCTCGATTGTCGTGTATATCCAGTAACGAAGTTCATAGAAACTATTTTTAATATTGGTAAGGACGTTGCCTTTGACACGTTCCTGCCCGGTATAACTGAAACCGTACAGATAGCGGCCTTCTTCCTCGTCATATTTGGGTTTCAGTGTTGCCGTCTTCTTCTCTCCGTCGCGAAGAAAAGTGACCTCAACCTCTTCTCCTGCATGAAAAGTTGCATAAGCAGTAATCTCACGACAGAAATGCACCGAAAAATGATTCATTTTGACAATTTCATCGCCCGTCTGAAGCCCCGCTTCATCCGCAGCGTATCCATCAATGACTCCGGATAAGACCGGCTTATCATATCCGATACAGCTCATCAGAATAAACGCACAGACAAATGCCATAATAAAGTTAAAAAACGGCCCTGCAAAAACAACGCTCATACGCGCCCATACCGACTTCTTGCCAAATGCACGCTCATCGGACGAATCCTCATCCTCGCCTTCCATCATACAGGCACCACCGAACGGAAGAAGCTTGATCGAATACTTCGTCTCACCCTTCGTAAATCCGACAATTGTCGGTCCGAGTCCCAATGAAAACTCATTGACACGGATTCCGTTCGCCTTTGCGAGCCAGAAATGTCCCAGCTCATGAAAAATAACAATGACACTGAAAATAAGTAACGCAATAATCAAACTAACGATATTCAAACTACCACCTGTCTCCTATAAATCTATAGGTCTCCTGCTCCGTTTCCAAAATCTCATCCACATCCGGATGCGCGATAAAGTTACAATGTACCATTGCTTCCTCGATGATCTCCGTAATCTGAAGGTACGAAATCTTGCGATCCAGGAATAACGCAACAGCCTTCTCATTTGCCGCATTAAATACGGTCGGGATATTGCCTCCGCGACGCATTGCATCAAACGCAAGCGCAAGTCCGCGAAATGTATCCGTATCCGGTTTCTCAAATGTCAGCTCATGTAATGCAAACAAATCCAGACGCTTTCCAGATAAAAAGCGACGGTTCGGATAATAGAGTGCATACTGGATCGGCAGGCGCATATCCGGTGTTCCGAGCTGCGCGATCACGGCACCATCCTCGTACTCCACCGCAGAGTGCACCACGCTCTGTGGATGCACTACTACTTCGATCTGATCCAGTTCCACGCCAAAAAGCCACTTGGCTTCCATCACTTCAAGTCCCTTATTGACCAGGGTGGATGAATCGATCGTCACTTTGCGTCCCATACTCCAGTTTGGATGCTTTAAGGCATCCTCCACCTGAATCTGTTCCAGTTCCTCTCTGCTTCGTCCACGGAACGGTCCGCCGGATGCCGTCAGTAGGATCTTATGGATTGCATTATGCTCGTTGCCCTGTAACGACTGAAAAATAGCACTGTGCTCACTGTCCACAGGAAGAATCTGTACACCATACTCTTTTGCAAGTGGAATGATCAGATGTCCGGCCGTAACCAGTGTCTCCTTGTTCGCAAGCGCAATATTTTTGCGTGCCTCAATTGCCGCGATCGTCGGACGAACCCCGAGCATTCCGACGATTGCCGTAACAACCATCTCGGCATGTTCCTCCGTTGCCACCGCGATCAGACCGTCCATTCCGCTCATAACCGGAATGTCAAGGTCTGCAGTCTTTATGCGAAGTTCCTTTGCTTTTTCTTCCATCCATACTGCAACAAGCTTCGGGCGAAATTTACGCATCTGCTCTTCAAGCAGCTTGATATTGCCGCCACAGGCAAGCGCCGTCACTTCAATATCACCATGTTCACTGACCACTTCAAGTGTCTGGGTTCCGATCGAACCGGTCGATCCCAGTATTGAAATCTTTTTCATAAAAGTTCCCTCACCAAATATTCTATCGTTTCAAAATATCCTACAAAATATGCAAAGCAAGATAATAGATAATCGGTGCCGTAATGATCATACTGTCAAAACGGTCGAGTATGCCGCCGTGTCCCGGGATCAGGTGTCCGTAATCCTTGATATCGTAATTACGCTTGATCGCAGAAGCCGTCAGGTCTCCCACCATGGAGATTAACGCAGCTACAGCTGCGATCCCCGCAATAATCCAGATTTCCGACGTCGTCAGGTTCATCTGTGTTCTGAAAATAAAGCAGTACAAAGCCGTCAGAAGTGCAGCTCCAACAACACCGCCCACAGCACCTTCCACCGACTTCTTCGGGCTTAACTTCGGTGCCATCTTATGCTTTCCGATCAGCATTCCCACACAGTATGCGCAGGTATCACATCCCCATGAGCACAGGAACACCAGAAAAGCAAGGTACAGACCGCGCTCTAACGTGCGGATCTGGTACACAAACGATAACATGACCGCCACATAGAAGAGTCCGAAAAAGACCGCCATCACTTCACTCGCATGGTACTTCGGATACGCAAACACAAATACAAACATCAAAAGGATCATAAATCCCATGAAAAGCATCATCATATCTGGAATAAAATTCCACTGCAGATCACAATAGAATACGATCGCCGCAATATATCCGATTGCCGCAAGTACCGATTTCTCAACTTTAAAAACACGATATAACTCGAACATACCGATACAGGAGATTGCCAGTGTTGAAAAAAGAAGCACCTCTCCACCGGTAATGATCAGCACAAGTGCAAGGATTACCAGCACAATGCCACTCAACAGTCTCGTCTTAAACATAATCTTATCCTCCGTCTCATAACCCGCCTGATTGCAGCATCACCCTACTCACTCGTAAGTCCGCCAAATCTCCGGTCACGTTTATTATACGCTTCAATAGCTAATTCCAATTCCTTTTTATGAAAATCCGGCCACGGAACATCCGTAAAATAAAATTCACTGTAAGCAAGCTGCCAGAGCAGATAATTTGACAGACGCTGCTCTCCGCTTGTACGGATCAGCAGATCCGGATCAGGAAGTTCTCTTGTATCGAGATACGAAGCAAACACTTCCTCATTGATATCTTCCGTATCAAGCTTTCCGTCCTTTGCATCGCTGACCATATGGCGCACTGCACGAAGCATCTCATCCCTGCTTCCGTAATTGATGGCAATCGTAAGATTTAAGCCGGTGTTGGATGCAGAAGCCTTCTCGAGCTCGTGAATCCGCTGCTGAAATGCATCGGAAAGTCGTGCGATCTCACCGATCACGCGCACACGCATATTATTCTTATCTGCTGTCTTGATACAGGTCTTCAGATAACTCTCCAAAAGTTTCATAAGCGCATCGACTTCACTCTGCGGACGGTTCCAGTTCTCCGTAGAAAAAGCATAAAGCGTCAGATACTTAATTCCAAGTTCATCCGCCGCACGGCACACCGTCTCCACATTCTTTGCACCAACCGTATGCCCGTAATTGCGTGGCATACCTTTGCTTTTGGCCCAACGTCCGTTTCCATCCAAAATAATCGCTACATGTTGTGGAATTTTCATATCACACCTCAAAAATTTAAAGGGACATGTGCCCATGGCAATGCCCCCTCAATGTCTTTCTATACCGTAAGAATTTCTTTAGACTTAGCATCGACTGCCTTGTCAACCTTTGCGACATACTCATCTGTAAGCTTCTGGACGGTATCTTCCAGATCCTTTACTTCGTCCTCTGACAGATCCTCTTCTTTGCCGACCTTCTTCAGATGATCGATGGCATCTCTACGGATGTTACGAACTGCAACCTTTGCATTCTCACCCTTCTTCTTGATATCCTTTGCAAGTTCCTTACGTCTCTCCTCGGTAAGTTCCGGGAATACCAGACGAATGACTTTACCATCGTTTGTCGGATTAATTCCAAGATCCGAGCACATGATCGCTTTCTCAATCTCCTTGACCATAGAAGCTTCCCACGGCTGAATCTGGATCATACGCGGTTCCGGAACGCTTACATTGGCAACACTCTGAATCGGTGAAGGTGTTCCGTAGTAATCCACACGAAGCTTATCTAATACATGTGGGTTGGCACGTCCTGCACGAATTCCTGCGAATTCCTCCTCAAGATTGGCAAGAGATTTACCCATCTTCTCCTCAAATACTGCTAATCTGCTATCCATAAATTTACCTCCTAAACCGTAACCTTCGTTCCGTTAAACTTACCGTTTACGGCATTCACAATACTATTCTCCTCATTGAGGCTGAATACATACATCGGAACTTTGTTCTCCATGCACATAACGGAAGCGGTAAGGTCTACGACTGCTAATTTCTTGTCAATGACTTCCTGAATGGAAACCTCATCATATCTCTTGGCATCCGCATTCACCTTCGGATCACTATCGTATACACCGTCGATTGCTTTTGCAAGATAGATACCATCTGCTTCAATCTCAATTGCACGAAGAACCGTTGCAGTATCCGTTGAAAAATAAGGATGTCCGGTTCCACCCGCAAAAAATACAACCATATCATGCGCAAAATATTTGTTGGCACGATCCTTCGAAAACAGTTTCGTCATAGAACCACACTCAAACGGAGTAAGGACCGCTGTCTTCATACCTACGGAACGAAAGATTTCCGATACATAGATACAATTCATAACGGTTGCAAGCATGCCGATCTGGTCTGCTTTGGTTCGATCGATCGTCTCACTTGTACGGCCTCTCCAGAAATTGCCGCCTCCAATCACGATACCAACCTGAACACCAGCATCCACAAGTTCCTTTACCTGCCTGGCAACGACCGTAACCGTCGGCTCATCAAAACCATGATGCTTGTCTCCTGCTAATGCTTCTCCACTGAGTTTTAATAAAATGCGCTTCATATTTCCATACCTCTTTATGTAATATCCTATCTACCGTCAAACAGTCCCTGAACGTCAACATCAGCGTAGCACTGAGAGCAGAATCCCTCGATAACAGCTCCGTTGTTGATCTGTACTGAACGAGACTTAATATTGCCCATGATAACTGCGGAAGTATCCACTACAACCGGTCCCTGAACATCGATATCGCCTTTTACAGCGCCTGCAATAACTGCGGAAGCTGCGGAAATATTGCCGATGATAACAGATCCTGCACCAATCTTAACTGTGCCGGAACTTACAACCTCGCCCTCAATCTTTGCAACATCTGCAAAGAATTCAGAAGCATTACTGTTACCGTTAATGGTACCTGTTACGACAAGCTTACCGTTACATGTAACATTACCGTTGATGGTTCCCTGAATATCGAAAGATCCATCTGATGCGATGTCGCCGGTCAGTGTTGTTCCTGTAGTAATAACAGATGTCTCATCGGATACGACTCCTGTATTCATCGGTGCAACCGGCTTTGTATCCATAATTGGTGTTGCATTGCCAAATGTAATATCACTCATTTTCTTTTCTTCCTCCTGTACTGTAGCTGCAATCTCCGGCTGTGGAGTCACCTTTTCTTCCACCGGTGGGAGTTCCGCTTCAAGAGTCTTCACCTCTTCCGGCTCACTCTTAACCTGCTCTAACAGTCCGTCCAGTTTTGAAAGTTCAGATTTTACATCTACATCCTCTCCCAAAGTGTTGACTACCAGTTCTTCGGTTTTCTCTTCCTTCTCCGGCACATCAGACCCAGGCATCATCTCATTGACCGCCTGTGAAAAATCTTCTTTGAAATCCTTAAATAATCCCATTGTTTCTCCTCCATTTTATATTTATTCAACACTATCCGCTTTAATATATTGAATAACCTTTGTATGTTCATCAATCGGCAGAATTTTGGCATCCACTTTCTGTAACGCATCAATTAACGGGCCTAACGCCTCCACCGTTGTTGACTTATCCTCTCCGTCATGCAAAAGCACGATCGAAGTTTTATAGTTTGTAATTCCCTCCGTAACATTACTTACAATGTCGTCCACGGTATAATCTCCCGACGCATCGCCGGCGGATACATTCCAGTCGAAATAGGAAATATTTTTCTGATTTAAAACATGAACAAACTCAGCCATATTTACATTACTGATCTGATTGCTGCTTCCACCGGGGAAGCGATAGTAAAGGCTATCTGTTCCGGTCACTTTCTTTAAATACTTTGCGAGCTTATCGTAATCTTTCTCAAACGCCTCTGTCGATGCATAGATCGTACTGTACTGATTCGCGTAGGAATGCATTCCAAGCGTATGACCTTCCTGTACGATTCTCTGATACACCGCCTTTGCTTCATCCGATTTCTCTCCGGACACAAAAAACGTTGCTTTCACACCGTATTCTTTTAACACATCCAGGATCTTGTCCGTGTTCTCCCCGGGCGTTGAATCAAAGGTAAGATATACTTTATGCGTATCACCGGCTTCTGCCTTATTATCCGTTGAATCAATTCCGGTTTCAATGTGTTCAAACGAATTTGTTTCAGTATCGGAATCCACAGGTTGTGTTTCTGTCTGTTGACTTTCGCTTGTCACCTGTTCATTCACTTTGCCGGTTGACGGTTCTGCCGAAGCTTCCAGACGATTCACTTTACTGTTTAAATGAACGACCGCCACGGAAAGAATGACGATTGCAACCAATGACACAATCATCCAGATTGAAATCGTCAGGATAATTGCATTCTTCATCCGGTTAATTCTGTTTCGCCGCTTACGTTGTTGTTCAATCGATGCGGTATCATTTGTACTCATGTTGGTTCCTCCGCGAGAAATATCCTTTTCTATTTTACCATATTTTTATCGCTTGTAAAGAATTAATAGACATTTCAAAGAAAAAAGCTCCGGAAGCAAACCACTTCCGGAGCTTTGATAAATCAATTCGTAAATTAGCCCTTGATCTGAGCAGCAACTTCTGCAGCGAAATCTTCCTGCTTCTTCTCCATACCTTCACCAACTTCGAAACGAACCATCTTAGTGATTGTAAGATCCTTAGAAACAGACTCAAGATACTTAGCTACTGACTGCTTGCCATCCTCAGCCTTAACATAAGTCTGGTCAAGAAGGCAGATCTCCTTTAACTGCTTAGAAACACGACCCTCTACGAGACCGCCGAACATCTTCTCAGCAACGATAGAATCCTTGTCTGCCATAGCCAGTTCAGCAAGCTGAGCTTTTGCAGCGTCAGAAAGGAAGTTCCATACATAGTTCAT
>CAKRKX010000087.1 GCA_934358675.1 uncultured Agathobacter sp.
TCCGGTAAGGACTGCACGAAGGTTGACCGTTCCGCAGCATACGCAGCACGTTATGTTGCCAAGAACATCGTAGCAGCAGGTCTTGCTGAAAAATGCGAGATCCAGTTGTCTTACGCAATCGGTGTGGCTGAGCCTACATCTGTCATGGTTGATACATTCGGAACAGGTAAGATCGCTGACGACAAGCTGGTTGAGGTCGTAAGAGAGAACTTCGATCTTCGCCCGGCAGGAATCATCAAGATGCTTGATCTGCGCAGACCGATCTATCGTGGAACTGCAGCGTACGGACATTTCGGACGTACCGACTTAGATCTTCCGTGGGAAGCAACCGACAAGGTTGATGTATTGAAGAAATACCTTTAATACAGGCGGTGTAGCTTTCATATGTTTATGAAAAGTTTACATATTTTCGAATCAAACAATGTTATAATAAAGCACAGGGATGCGTTTCCCTGTGCTTTTTGCATAACAGAGGATGAAGAGGTAATTTATGAAGATCAAGACGAAACTGATTATTTCTTTTTGTATTATTATTTTTGTGCCTGTTTTTCTGGCAGCGATCACCATTATCGGTTTTTGCAATTTCCAGACACACGTGATCGAGGAGACATACGGAATCAAGAACGCCAATGCATATAGCATTATGAATTCGGTACAGCTTTTAAATAAATATACTGTTGCAGATTTTGAGAAGATCAAGAGGGCTGCCCGCAATCATTCGGAGGAGCTGCTGGATACAAGTTATCTGCAGGATATGAATGCGGATCTGTTGACGAAGTATTCCTATTTGATTGTGCGTGTTGGAGAGAGTTATTATTACAACGGCGGAATGGACAATGAGTCTGTTTTGGATGCGCTGCCGAAGTATGGCAAAACCGGATCTAAATCCGGCGAGGGAATCTACATCGACAGCGAAGAGGATGTGCTCGTGAAACAGGTTGATTTTGAGAATGATGCCGGGAAAAAGACGAGTGTGTTTATTATCACGTCGATGGATGAGAGCGTGCCGGAGGTGCGTCAGCTTGTGATCGGCGGCGTGGTTGCCGTCATTCTGATTCTGCTCATGACCGCAAGCATGATGATCATCTGGATCTATCAGAGTATGATCACACCGATCAAGAAGCTGCGTGTTGCGGCGGAAAACATCAAGGAGGGCAACCTTGATTTCGAGATGGATGTCCGGGGGGACGATGAGATTGGCGAACTCTGCGTGACGTTCGAGGAGATGCGCCAGCGCCTGAAAGACAACGCGGAGGAGAAGATAAACAACGAGCGCGAGAACAAGGCTTTGATCAGCAATATCGCGCATGATCTCAAGACACCGATCACTGCGGTCAAGGGTTATTCCGAGGGAATCATGGACGGTGTCGCCAATACGCCGGAAAAAGTTGATAAATACGTGCGAACCATATACAATAAAGCTAACGAGATGGATATGCTCATCAACGAGCTGACGCTTTATTCCAAGATTGATACAAACCGTATTCCGTACAATTTTGCGAAACTGAACGTGTATGAGTATTTCAAGGACTGCATCGAGGAGATCGGTCTGGATCTTGAGGCAAAAGGCATCGGATTGTCGTATTTCAATTATGCTACGGCGGACACGCTGATCATTGCCGATCCGGAGCAGCTGCGCCGCGTTGTCAACAATATCATTGGCAATTCGGTGAAGTACATGAACAAGACGGACAAATACATCAACATCCGCATCAAGGATGTCGGTGATTTTATTCAGGTGGAGATCGAGGACAACGGACGGGGTATTGCCCAGAAAGATCTGCCTTATATTTTCGATCGCTTTTATCGGGCGGATGCATCGCGCAATTCCGCAACCGGCGGAAGCGGCATCGGATTATCGATCGTTAAGAAGATCATAGAGGATCACGGTGGCAAGATCTGGGCCACCAGCAAGGAAGACTGCGGAACAACGATGTATTTTGTCATCCGCAAGTATCAGGAGGTATCAGTAGATGAGTAGAATTTTGATCGTGGAAGATGAGGTTGCGATCGCAGACCTCGAGAAGGATTATCTGGAGCTTAGCGGCTTCGAAGTGGAGATTGAGAATGACGGGCGAAGCGGATTGAACCGTGCGTTAAACGAGGAGTTTGATCTGTTTATCTTAGATCTGATGCTTCCGGAGGTGGACGGATTTGAGATCTGCCGCCAGATCCGTGAGAAGAAGAATACACCGATCCTCATGGTTTCGGCGAAGAAGGATGATATTGACAAGATCCGCGGCCTCGGACTTGGCGCGGATGATTATGTGACAAAGCCTTTTTCCCCGAGCGAGCTGGTTGCGCGTGTCAAGGCACATCTTGCGCGTTATGAGCGATTGATCGGCAGCAGTGTGCCGGAGAATGACATCGTAGAGATCCGCGGTATCCGCATCGACAAGACGGCACGCCGCGTGTGGGTCAACGGTGAGGAGAAGCAGTTTACCACGAAGGAGTTTGATCTCCTGACGTTTCTTGCGGAGCACCCGAATCACGTGTTCACGAAGGAAGAGCTGTTCCGTGAGATCTGGGATATGGAATCGATCGGCGATATTGCAACTGTCACGGTACACATCAAAAAGATTCGTGAGAAGATCGAACTTAACACAACCAAGCCACAGTACATTGAGACAATATGGGGCGTTGGATATCGGTTTAAACTTTAAGGAAATAGTTAGCCCCATATTGTCTATTGTCAATTGATGCGCATACGCGCGGCAGGCAGCCAAGCTGCCTGTGGATGGGGCGTAGGGTACAGATTTAAATTTTAAAGGGATAGTTTGTTTATGAAAATTTCGGAAGTTGAGAAGGGAAGCAATCTTGTCGTTAAAGTTTTTCCGAAGGTGATGAAAGACGGCGTTGAGGTTCGAAGCCAACGATCGTTGGACTTTTCGGTAAATGTACAAAAAGTTTATACGACCGCGATTGCGGTGGATGAGATCAAGACCGCTACGGCGCCGACGGATAAGCCGGGCGCCAAAGGCGACAAGGGGATGGCGACCGTCAGTTTTCAGTCCGCCAAAGTTTTTATTGATCTGTATCTGTTTGTGGACGATACGCCGCCGATCGTGTGGGAGAATGTGACGATCAAGCATGCGCGCGGAGACAACGGACCGTGCCATGTGATCATGCCGAGCAAAGACGGCGTGAAGATGAACCGCAGACATGCATATCGATTGGATGTGCATGCGCCCGCCAATATTACGGTGGGAAGAGAGCGCGTGCAGGTGCAGGGCATGGTGCGTGACGTGTCTTCCAACGGATTTGCGATCGTGACCACGAAGGAAGATATCCGCGGCGGCGAGGAAGTGCGCGCGGAGATGTTCGACAAAGAGACGGCGCTTTTGCTTGTGGGAGCCTGTGTGCGCAAGCGTGCGATGTCGGACGGTCGTTTTCTGTACGGATGTAAGATGAAATTTGACAATCCACAGGTGCGCAAATTTATCAATGAGAAGCAACGCCAGAGGATGAAGACCGATTAAAAAAGTTCAGTGGAAAGAGAGCCAGGATACACAGGAGGTAATTATGGAGAAACAGAACGTATATTTTACAACATTTAAGACAACAGGAAGTGAGAATCTTTTGCAGAAGCTGCACCGGCTGATGAAGAAAGCCGGTTTTGAAACGATTGACATGAAAGATAAATATGCAGCGATCAAGATTCATTTCGGAGAGTATGGAAATCTCGCTTTTTTACGTCCGAATTACGCAAAAGTTGTTGCGGATTACTGTAAGGAACTGGGTGGAAAGCCATTCCTGACGGATTGTAATACGCTTTATGTCGGCAGCCGTAAGAATGCGTTGGATCATCTGGATACCGCGTATGTAAATGGATTTTCGCCGCTGCAGACGGGGTGCCATGTGTTGATCGCGGATGGACTCAAAGGAACCGATGAGACGATCGTTCCGATCAACGGCGAGTATGTAAAGGAAGCCAAGATCGGACATGCGATCATGGATGCGGATGTATTTATTTCACTGACTCATTTCAAGGGACATGAGATGGCAGGATTCGGTGGTGCAATCAAGAATATCGGTATGGGATGCGGATCCCGTGCCGGAAAGATGGAGCAGCATTGTGACGGTAAGCCAAGCGTTAATGAGGCTCAGTGTGTGGGATGCGGTTCCTGTCAGAAAATCTGTGCACATGAAGCACCGATCATGGAGAACCACAAGGTACATATCGATCATGACAAGTGCGTTGGATGCGGACGTTGCCTGGCTGTCTGCCCGAAGGATGCGATTGCTGCGGACTATAATGATTCGGTAGCGATGCTCAATTACAAGATGGCAGAGTATGCGTATGCGGTATGTAAGGATCGCCCTTGCTTCCATGTTTCGCTGATCTGTGATGTCTCGCCGAACTGTGACTGCCACTCTGAAAACGATATCCCGATCATTCCGAATGTCGGAATGCTGGCATCGTTTGATCCGGTCGCTTTGGATCAGGCGTGTGCGGATCTGTGCAATCAGATGACTCCGGTCAAGGACAGTGTGCTTGGTCACAATCTGGAAAAATGTGATCATGATCATCATGAGGATCATGCGGATCATTTCCATATGACGCATCCGGATACCGAGTGGAAGACATGCATCGAGCATGCGGTCAGGATCGGGCTTGGAACGAACGAATACGAATTGATTATGATCTAGGAGCATGTAATCGCTATGGCAGAACAGGAATGGAAGGTACGCTACAACGATTTCAGCGGACCGCTCAGGTCACATGCGGGAAAGGAATTGCCGCTGAATCATAAGTTTACATGGAATGGAGATACATGGGTGGCGTTATCTGCCTATCTCTGCGGCAAGGGACTTGTATTGGATCTTGGAAAATGCGTGGAGCCGGATGAGATGCGCGCGTTTGTCAATAAATGGAAAGAGTACGAGGATCGCGATGATCTGCCGCAGGCGGTTGAAAATCAGATCCTCGAGGAAAATCCGGTGAATGTGGATCTGGTTCCGGAACTGAGTGTGAACGGAAAGCAGCTGAAGTGGTCAGGCAGCAGCGGAATGACCTATCTTCCGGCATCCGTTATGAGCGGAGTGCCCGCCGGAAGTGTTCCCGTGCCGGCGCAGGATTGTCCGGAAGATGAATCGGAACCGGAATTCTGCGGCGATGAGGAAGCGGATGCGTGGGTTATGCATTACAATCTGGATACGTCAAAAGTGTGGTCGTTTCACCGGATCAACTTTGCATGGGCAACGATGCGCAAGCCGAAGATTTCTTCGATACAGCTTCGATTGAAGGAGGGACCGCATCTGGTATACGGCGAACCGTTCGGACCGTTAAAACCGGGTGAGAGTGTGGAGATTGTAAATCCTAAGACTCAGGAACCGTATAAGCTTACCGTATTGAAATTGGAACCGATCGAGTTGCCAAAGTATCCGGTTGCGATGCCGAAGTATCCGGTTACGATGCGCAAAATGGAATATCCGAGATGCTGTATGCAGATGAACTACAGGATAGAGCCGGAGATCGCACAGGGGAATTTATATCTTAATGACTGTGCGCAAGGGGATCAGCCGGTTATGAAAGATGATAAGATGGTTGCAAGTGTCAGCGTGATCGGTCATGCAGATGGTCCGACTTCCATCTTTCTTGCAGGGAAGCTGGAAAAGAAAATAGAAGGATGTATCGCGTGTTCTGCGCTGCATTTTGAGCCGGTGGAGGAAGTCGTATGGCAGCCGGTTTTTCGTGTGGATGAGGAGGATGCAGTCGTGCTGGAGCTGCCATTAGCGGAAGCTTGACGCGTGTGGAAAGAAACCTGCAGACGGGTCGTTACATTGCATTATGATAGAAATAGGCGGCAATGGATACAGACAGAAAAGCAGTGGGATTAAGCATTGACGATAGAGGAGAAAAACATGGAACAGGAGACAACCGTACATAAGCGTCGCCCGCGCTACAAGGGCAAATACCCGAAGCGCTTTGAAGAAAAATATAAGGAATTACAGCCGGAAAAATACAAAGACACGATCGAGCATGTGATCAGCAAGGGGAACACCCCGGCAGGCATGCACATCTCGATCATGGTCAATGAAATATTGGATTTCCTGAAGATCCAGCCGGGGGAGACCGGATTTGATGCAACACTCGGATATGGCGGACATACAAAAGCGATGTTACAGTGCCTGAACGGACAGGGGCATATCTATGCGACGGATGTGGATCCGGTTGAATCGGAAAAGACGAAGAAGCGCCTTGCGGATCAGGGATTCGGGGAGGATATTCTTACGATCCGTCTGCAGAATTTCTGTACGATCGATGAGATCGCCAAAGAAGTCGGAGGCTTCGATTTTATCCTTGCGGATCTTGGTGTGTCGTCCATGCAGATCGATAATCCGGAACGCGGCTTCTCATTTAAGACAGAAGGACCGCTTGATCTGCGCCTGAATCAGCAGAGCGGAATCAGTGCGGCGGAACGCCTTGATACGATCTCAAGAGATGAACTTGCGGGAATGCTCTACGAGAATTCGGATGAACCATACAGTGAGGAACTTGCCAAGGCGATCACCGATGAGATCCGCAAAGGAAACCGGATCGATACGACGACGAAGCTTCGCCAGGTCATTGAGAAGACGCTGGATTTCCTCCCGGAGAAGGAGAAAAAAGATACGATCAAGAAGACATGTCAGAGAGTTTTTCAGGCGCTTCGTATCGATGTGAACCACGAATTTGAAGTGTTATATGAATTTATGGAGAAGCTTCCGGATGCGCTCCGTCCGGGCGGACGTGTTGCCATCCTGACATTCCATTCCGGTGAGGATAAACTGGTGAAGCGTGCATTAAAAGAAGGGTTCCGTGACGGAATTTACAGTGATTATGCGAAGGATGTGATTCGGCCGTCGGCACAGGAATGTGCGCAGAATGCGCGGGCACATTCCACGAAGATGCGCTGGGCTGTGCGTGCGTAAATCCATTTTGGGGAAACCGCCGATGCATCATGACCCGGAGAAGAAAAGAAAAAATCCGGGTCAAGAGAAATGCCGGTGAGGCATGGCCCGGAGATAGGAAGAAATTGGAATTCAAATCGGGTAAATTAGGGCTTGCACAAATGAAAAGCGTAAGTTATAATACAGTCGTTATATGACTGACGGAATGAGTGGAGAACCACGTGGAGTATAACGAGGCAGTTTATTAGCTGCCGATAAAGCAATGTCTCTTCGAGACATCGTAAGCGATATCTGCTTCGCAGGCACCGCAATGGCCGACCGTCTGGGCAACAAAAGAAGCCTGGAGGGTCTTTTTTTATCTGTTACATAGACTTTTCGGAATTTTATGCTCTTATGTGCAAGCACAACGAGCCTGCAATACATTATCTTTATTCTGAAAAGTTACGCTTTGTATCAAATCGAAAACAAAACCCCTTGGACTTGACAAATATCATATGTTAGTATAATCTATCGTTGGTTAGACAAAACTAATATATGGTAATAGTGCAATCAATTTTTATAGAAGGAGGAACATCATGTTAGAAATGAAGGAATGGGATGGATTCGAAGGACGTCTCTGGAAAGAAGAAATCAACGTTCGTCAGTTCATTCAGGACAACTACACCCCTTATGACGGAAACGAGGACTTCCTCGCAGACCCGACAGAAGCAACCGATAAGCTTTGGGGCGCATTACAGAAGTTACAGAAAGAGGAGCGCGCAAAAGGCGGCGTTCTTGATATGGAGACAGAGGTTGTAACAGGTATTACAGCTTACGGTCCGGGATATATTGATGAGTCATTAAAGGATTTAGAGCAGATCGTTGGTTTACAGACCGACAAGCCACTGAAGCGTGCATTCATGCCTTACGGTGGAATCAAGATGGCTGTTCAGGCATGCGAGACTTACGGATACGAAGTAAGCTCTGACTTAAAGGAAATCTTCACAAAGTATCATAAGACACACAATACCGCAGTATTTGATGCTTACACACCTGAGATGATGAAGGTTCGTCACGCTAAGATCTTAACCGGTCTTCCGGATACATACGGACGTGGACGTATCGTTGGTGATTACCGTCGTATTGCTCTCTACGGTCTTGATTACCTCATCGAGGAGAAGAAGAAAGACAAAGCAAACTGTGGATGCGGTCAGATGACAGATGATGTCATCCGTTTAAGAGAAGAGATCGCAGAGCAGATCAAGTGCTTAGAGGATATGAAGAAGCTTGCAGAGATCTACGGATACGATATCTCAAGACCTGCAACAAACGCAAAGGAAGCCGTACAGTGGTTATACTTCGGATACCTTGCAGCCATCAAGACACAGAACGGTGCAGCAATGTCCGTTGGTCGTGTTTCTACCTTCCTTGATATCTACATCAAGAGAGATATGGACAAGGGAATCCTTACCGAGCAGCAGGCACAGGAGTTGATCGACCACTTCACCATGAAGCTTCGTATGGTGAAGTTCGCCCGTATTCCTTCTTACAACCAGTTATTCTCAGGTGATCCTGTATGGGCAACACTTGATGTAGCCGGAACAGGTGTGGACGGACGTTCTATGGTAACCAAGACGGACTTCCGTTTCTTACACACATTAGAGAACATGGGACCGGCTCCGGAGCCAAACCTTACGGTATTTTATTCATCAAGACTGCCACAGGCATTCAAGGATTATGCAGCAAGAATCTCCATCGAGACAAGTTCCATCCAGTACGAGAACGACGATGCAATGAAGCCTGTATGGGGCGATGATTACGCAATCTGCTGCTGTGTATCCGCTACACAGACCGGTAAGGAGATGCAGTTCTTCGGCGCTCGTGCAAACCTTGCAAAATGCTTACTTTACGCAATCAACGGTGGTGTTGATGAGAAGTCCGGTGAGCAGGTTGGACCAAACTACGCACCGATTACTTCCGAGTACTTAGATTACGATGAGGTAATGGCAAAGTATGACAAGATGATGGACTGGTTAGTTGACATTTATGTTAATACATTAAACCTGATCCAGTACATGCATGATAAATATTACTATGAGGCAGCTGAACTTTCCCTCATGGATACCGACTTAAAGAGAACATTCGCAACCGGTATCGCAGGATTCTCTCACGTAATCGATTCCCTTTCCGCAATCAAGTACGCAAAGGTTAAGGTTGTTCGTGATGAGAACGGTCTTGCAAAAGACTTCGAGATCGAGGGAGACTTCCCTAAGTACGGAAACGATGATGACCGTGCCGATGAGATCGGTGTATGGCTCCTTAAGACATTCATGGATAAGTTGAAAAAGCATCACACATACCGTGATTCAGAGCCTACAACTTCCATCCTTACGATTACTTCAAACGTTGTATACGGTAAGGCTACAGGCGCAATGCCAGACGGACGTAAGGCCGGCG
>CAKRKX010000088.1 GCA_934358675.1 uncultured Agathobacter sp.
CCTCCGGTTGTCCGTCTGACACAGAATGCGTCCGAGTGATTTTGTGTCTGCCTTAATGAACGTCCGAAGGAAACGTGACGCCGCTGGACAACTGTGTGAAGCACATAGCTTAGTGGCTCCCAATATATATGAAGCGAGTTTTGTCCGAGGCGGCTCATATCGATTTCATGAGGACGTTCATTTAGGCAGGCTAAAAATTGCGAGCGCATCTGTGTCAGACGGACAACCGGAGGGCACTGTCGAAGCGATGCTCGGACACAAAATTTGAGCCAAATGAAGATTTTACAAATTCAATGATTTTGTCTAAAATCGTGTTCAACGCAAAAGCCAGCCGCAGAGCCAGCCGAGCCTGAGCGAGCCGCCACAAACGTTTTGCAAACGCCTAAAACTTATGCATTGTGAAAGGAGATCTCACATGAAGATTGCATTGTGTGATGACGACGAAAAAGAATTATCCGGCTTAAAAGAGATGCTTGAACACTATGAATCAAGGCATCACAAACCACTTACATACAGGGAATACACGAGCAGTGTGGAGCTTGCTTCGCAGGCGCCGAAGGAGCGTTTCGACATCTATCTGCTCGACATCATGATGCCGGGAATGACCGGTGTGGAACTGGCCCGGGAAATCCGAAGCTTTGACAAGGCGGCAGCCATCATCTTTCTGACGACTTCGCCGGAATTTGCGGTAGAAAGCTACACGGTAAAAGCGACCAATTATCTGATGAAACCGGTGCAGGAGGAAACCTTTTTTGCAGCGATAGACGATCTGTTTCAGGATCAGGTCGAGGAACAGGATCATTACGTGGTATTAAACAGTAAGATCGGTGTGCACAAGATCCGCCTGTCCGAGATTGTGTTTGTCGAGGCACAGAACCGCAAAGTCATCTATTATACGAACAGTGGCGAGCAGATCACCTGCGCGAATCTGTTTACTTCGGTCTGCGATGAATTGCTGCAACACCGGGAATTCATTCTCGCGCACCGCTCTTATCTTGTCAATATGAACTATATCCGCACGATCGGCGCAACCGACATGCAGCTTATGACCGGCAAAAGTCTTCCGCTCGCCCAGCGCCGCGTGACCGATATCAAGAAACACTACCTTGCTTTTCAGATGGAGGAGTAACTATGCCGGAACTTGCAACTTTATTGGAATTGATCAATTATGCCTTCGTTTTGTTCTTCGGCGTTATCGTGTCTCTGTATCTGGCAGACATCAGTTTCGGCGACAACAAAAGGCAGTACGTTCTGACGCTGCTTGCATTCGGTTTCGCCCAGCTTGCCTTCTACCTTCTGATGGGAGAATCCACGCTGTACAAATGTTATCCGCTGCTCATTCATCTGCCGCTGATGCTTTTGATCTGGCTGCGTTTTCACCGAAGCCTGCCGATCGCAGTTATTGCGGTCTTATCCGCTTATCTGATGTGCACGCCTCGCAAATGGGTCGGCACCTTCGTCGCCTTCTTTTTCGGCGGCGATCCGCTTGTCGCAAGCCTCGTCTCGACCATCGTGACGATTCCGCTTCTGTACATCGTGATCCGTTTTATCTCGCCGATCATCATCCGGTTAAAATATGAAAGTCCGACCACGGTGCTCCTCTTTGTCCTGCTGCCGCTCACGTACTACATTCTCGAGTACGCTTTCACGGTGTACACAGATCTTCTGTATTCCGGCGGTGCCGTGGTGATCGATTTCATGGACAGCTTCCTTGTGGTATCGTTTTTTATCTTATCGATCCTCTCACTGAAGTTTTCCAGCGAAAAAAGCAAAACAGAACGAGAAAACCTCCTGCTTTCGACCGCCGCTGTGCAGGCACAGAAAGAGATTGCCCAGCTTTCCGATTCCCAGAAACAGGCATCCATCTACCGTCACGACCTGCGGCACCATATGAATTTTATCCAAAGCTGTCTCGACGCAGACAAACCGGAAGATGCGACCGCCTACATCAGCGAGATCTGTTCCGATCTCGAACACAGCCGCGTCGTCCGCTACTGTGTCAACAACTCCGTCAACCTTATCGTATCTTCCTATGCCAATAAAGCTGCCGAAGCGGACATTCCGATGAACATTTCCATTACTGCAACGGAATTTGCGCGTTTTCAGATTACCGATCTGTGCAGCTTATTTGCAAACGCACTGGAAAATGCGCTACACGCCTGCGAACAGATGAATCCGGAATCCAATCGCTACATTACGCTGAAAGTGTACGAAAAAAACGCGCAGCTATGCATCAATGTGGTCAACAGCTACGAGCTTGCTCCGGTTTTTGAAAATGAGATTCCAATCTCGAAAGCCGCAAACCACGGTATCGGTGTCCAGAGTATGATCTCCGTTGTGGAGAAATACCACGGTGTCTTCGGCTTCTTTGCCGACCATGGCGAGTTCCGCTTTCAGGCATCTTTATAAAATGATTGATCGTAAAAAATAAGAGTGGATGATTCAACGATTGAATCACCCACTCTTTTATCATTTCAAAATTTAAACTGCCATGATCAGTCCGCCGTCATTGGCATACATACTGGATACTCCGGCTGTATTGACGATCACGATCTTCTTGAACTTGGCTACTTTTTCGATTGCCTCTTTCACGAACTCGGCACGCTCCGGGCAGTTACAATGTGCGATCGCAAGAACGCGGTTCTCACAATTCTTTGTCACCTTAAGCATATCTTCCACCATCTTATTTAACGCCTTCTTCATTCCGCGCGCCTGACCAAGCTGCTGGATCATGCCTTCCTTGGTGGATCCCATAACCGGCTTGATGTTGAGTGTGTTGGCAACCAGAGCTTTCAGATTGCTCAGACGACCTGCCTTGCGGAGTGTCTCTAACGTCTCAAGTACAAAGAATGTATTCATGGAAGCTATGTACTCTTCCACCTGCTCAACCACCTGTTCATAAGCGAGTCCGTTCTCTTCCATCTCCTGCACCTTCAATCCGATCAGTGTCTCACCGATCGATGCAGACCTGGAATTAAATACGTGGATCTGCTTACCTTCCTCATGCTCCTCGTTGTACAGCTGTGCTGCAAGAAGCGCACTGTTATAAGAACCGCTGAGCTTACCGGAAAGCGTGATCACATACACATGCTCCGCCTCACCCTCGAACGCGGTCATATAACGCTCCGGCGAAGGGCATGCAGACTTAGGACTATGGATGCAATTCTTCACGCGCTGCAGAAAATCTTTCTGATCAAACGTCTCATCATCCGTAATATGATATCCGTCCACTTCAATTTCAAGCGGTACATTGCAAAAATGTCCGTCTGCCTTCAATTCTTCCGGAAGTTCTCCACAACTGTCAATAACAATTTTATACATATGCATTCCTCTTTTCTGTCCCCTGCATCTATTTGTTTCCAAAAACTTTAACAAAAGTTATTTCGTTCCATTACAAGTAGTTTTTAATACTACGTTGATATACTACCATCATTTTATGCATTTGAAAAGAGGAAATTCAATATTTTTACATATTTTATAATTTGTTCATAATATAAACTTTAAACCGTCATAAAATATCGCACCGCATCGGCAAGGGAACGCATATCGGCAGCGCCCATCAGCTCTCTTGCGGAATGCATCGCAAGAAGAGGGATTCCGATATCCACTGTCTTCACCGGAAGGAGTGTCGATGCAACGGAGCCCAACGTGCCACCGCCGCGCACATCCGAACGATTCACGAAGATCTGATAAGGTACCTTGTTGGCATCGCAGATCTGTCGCAGGATCGATACTGCTTCCGCATCGGTCGCATAAGACTGTGAGCAGGCTTCCTTGATGCAGAAACCGCTTCCCATCACCGGCTGATTGGTAATGTCCATCTTGCCCTTGTGATTCGGGTGCATCGCATGTGCCACATCCACCGAAAGAAGCATCGCATCGTAGATCATGCACTCCGTCTGCTCCGCATCCAGTCCCAGTCCTGCCGCAATCCTTCTTACCATATCGTGAAGCAGAATGGATGCCGCGCCCTGTTTGCTTGTATTGCCGATCTCCTCGTGGTCAAAAAGCGCGATCAGGTTGATACCTGTCTTACGATCCGCTTTCATGATTGCCTCAAGCAGCGCCGCAACGGATGTCTGATTGTCGAGTCGCGGTGCAGAGAGCATGGTCTCTTCAATTCCTACATACATCGGCTCCTCAATACAATAAGTGCCAAGCTCAAAATCTAAAATATCCTCTTTCGCCACCTGTAACTCACGCGCCAAAAATTCCACAAAATATTCACTCTTCTGCTGCTCCTCAGGCAACATATCCACGATTGGCATGAGATCGACCTGATTATTGATCTCCACACCCTTGTTGACATCACGGTTCATATGGATGGCAAGATTTGGAAGCGTAAGGATCGGTCTGTCCGAACGATACAGGATCGTGCGCGGTGCAAACACGTCCTCGCTTCGTACAACCACGCATCCCGCCACGCCGAGCGGGCGGTCAAACCAGGTATTAAGTATCGGTCCGCCATACACTTCCACATTGATCTGTGCATAACGATTCGTTGTAAAATCCGCATGTGGCTTGATTCTAAGGCACGGATAATCGGTGTGTGCCGCTGCCATACGAAGCATATCCTGCGATCCGAAATTCTCCCCTACGGTAAATGCGTAAAGCGTTGTCCCGTGATGATTCATCACATACTTTCCGCCCGGTACAAGCTTCCACGGCTGATCATAACGGATTTCCTCAAAACCCGCATTCTCTAATACATCAAGAGAATGCTCCACACAGTGGAACGGGGATACACCCGCATTCAGTACATCTATTAAAAATTGTTCTTTCATTTTGTTTCCTCACTTTCATTTTGACACTGCCTGTTTTCTACACCGAGTGTACCACAATTTATTGCTTTTTTAAACTCTGTCATATGCTGCCACACTCTCTTCACAGTGATCTTTGTACTTCTTTCTCGCACATGCATACATCCTGTTCCACAAAGCATTTGATTTTCTTTCTCAAATTGTATATTATATTTTCGTGTAATACCTGTCATACACCGGTATTACCGCAATACTGCATATATCATATAAAATTCAGCATAACAGAGGAGTTTACAGACAATGGAATTATGGGATATCTACGATAAAAATAAAGTCCGCACAGGACGCACAATGGAGCGCAATCACTTTAATCTCGCAGATGACGAATATCATCTGACCGTACTTGGTGTCATCATGCGACCGGACGGACGCTTTCTGATCACCAAGCGTGTCATGACCAAAGCCTGGGCTCCGGGATGGTGGGAAGTATCCGGCGGTGCCGCACAGGCAGGTGAGGAATCCGAAGATGCGGTACGACGCGAAGTATTGGAAGAAACCGGACTTGATGTCAAGAATGCCCAAAGCGGCGGTTATATGTTCTCTTACAAACGGGAGAATCCGGGTGAAGGAGACAACTATTTTGTAGATATCTACCGCTATGTCATGGATATTGACGAGAGCGATATCCACCTTCAGGAAGTCGAGACGGATGGTTTTAAATTTGCTACTGCCGTGGAAATCAAAGAGCTGGCTGAGCAGGGAATCTTCCTTCACTACGACAGTATCTGCAAGGTTTTCGCATAAATTTTATGCAGTCGCTCATCGATTGAGAGACAAAATTACATACATTTACGCCAAAAAAGACAACCGAATGATCGGTTGTCTTTTCTGAATCGTTGAATCCAATATCTTAATCTAAAAAACAAAAGAAAAAGGTACATAGAAACTAGATTGTGTGGCAATTATTTCACAACGACTACGTTGACTGCCTGTGGACCCTTAGCACCATCAGTAATATCGAACTCTACTGCAGCGCCTTCTTCGAGAGACTTGAATCCCTCCATGTTAAGTCCTGAGTAATGTACGAATACATCATGTCCGTCTTCAGCGGTGATGAATCCGTAACCTTTCTGGTTGTTGAACCACTTTACTGTACCTTTGTTCATCGAAAGTACCTCCAATATATTTGTGTTGCCCTGCAACTATGCTTAGAATAGCATAACAGTTTAAAAAAGTAAAGCAACAAATTTAAAGTTCTTCAAAGGCGATCTCATGCTGCTTTAAGAACTGCCGGACCAATCTGTCCCACTCATTATCCAACGTCTTATCCACAGAAAAAATATTGTAGGAGATTCCCGTTGTCAATGACAACAACTGATTCTGATAACGGATATTCAAAAATACTCCGGTAATATCATTCCCCGTAAAATTACTGTGTATACTTGAAAGTGTCCGCTGCAGATTCTTCGGAGACAACATCAGCACAAATTTGAATGCCGAAGGCGTCTTCTTTCCCTTGATCAGATCAAAACACTGCGTCCGCACCATCGCATACGGCAGACAGCTGCAATCTGCGATCCCAAGTTCTTCCAATTCTTCCGTTGAATAAAATCCTTTATTGATATGTCCGTCGATCACATAAGATGCCGCTGATGTGATAACACCTTCCTGCAACAGAAAATGGTCAAATATCTCACTTCGCAACAGCTTATTCATAAAACCTTTGATATCCGTAAGTTCTAATGCGAGCATGTAAATCCCCCTGTATCATGCATCAGCCACTACGATCCGTTCTAGGTTTCCACATATAAGGATCCGCCAATGCCATATGTCCACTCATCCGCTATCCTTATATTATCATATGAGTCTGAAATAAGTAAACCCACGAACAACAATCAAATCTTTCTCTACGCCTGATGCTCGGTCATATGCTTCCGGTACCACTTCGGCATCAGGGTATTCTGACACCGCTCATTGTGACGAGGCCTGATCTCCATCGTCGCGTAGTACTGCTTCCACAGTTCCACAAAATAATCCGGCTGACTGTCCGGTATTTCAAGTTCCTGTCCCTCAACCAGTACGCACGCATGCAGCTTCTCATGTACGGCTGCAAGCTTCCGGTTATTGTCATATATAATAAAGTTTTCATTCGGGAATCGGTCCTCAAAATGTTCCATCATAAGCGGCACCAGATTACACTTCGGTTCCACCTGTGCCAGAAGAACCGCACCGCCCGTCTGATTCGCATTCCCCACTTCCTCAAAACGGAGAAAACCGTAAAACTTATCGATCTCATTGTTCACTTTGCGCGCAAGCTCCATCACGCGCATCACATACGGGTCGGACAGATGCCCCTCGATACTGTGTCCGCTTCCGAACGCCCGCACCAGATAACCAAGCACCACACTGGCGCGCTCCTCATCAAAGTGACACAACGCCTCCAGAAGCGTCTCATAGACCGAATACCCCAGACGTCTCCGAATCGTCTGCACCGTCTTCTCCACCTTGATCGGATCCTTTGCGACCGCAAGCTCCGTCGAAAACAGAGTCAGATTTCCTTCTCCGATCGCAATCTTAATACTGTCCGTGTAGGGACGCTCCATCTGATTCTTATATACAAACGCATCATAGATTGCGGTAAAGATTCCATCTAAGGAATCCTCACACCGCAACGTCAGTTCACGACTCATTCTGCCACCTTCCTTACTGCGCAATCCCCATCTGTCCCATATAGTCCTGCAGCGTCATCTGCTCATAGCCCACACTCGATCCGTTGGGAAGCAACATCTGCGCAGGCTTCTCATTGTAGATCAGATGTCTTGTGATATATCCTTCCTCGATCTTCGTCGGATACATCATTCTTCCCTTGCAGGTAATAAAATACACGGCGCGTTTCAACACAACGCCCATCTTCTTAATATCGGCAAAATCAAGCTGCGCAAACCGTCTGGCAGCAAGAATCCGCTTCGCACTCTTCGTTCCGATCCCCGGCACACGAAGAAGCGTGTAGTAATCCGCTTTATTGATCTCCACCGGAAACTGTTCCAGATGATGCACCGCCCAGTCACACTTCGGGTCGATCAGCTCGTTGAAATTCGGATGCTTCTCCGAGAGCAGCTCATCCGTCTGAAACCCGTAAAAACGAAGCAGAAAATCCGCCTGATAAAGCCTGTGCTCGCGCAGAAGCGGAGGCCCGCCCGGCGTATCCGGCAGCTCACTGTCCTGATTGACATTGATAAAAGCGGAATAGAACACTCGCTTCATCGCAAATCGCTGATACAGCGCTTCCGATACCGCCATAATCTGATAGTCCGTCTCCCCGGTTGCCCCGATGATCATCTGCGTGCTCTGTCCGGCAGGCACAAAATACCGGTCCGGATGTGCCAATCCCGCCTGTGTCTGCGGTACTTTCTGCAAGCTCCAGTGTTTCTCGGCAACCTGATCTGCCTTCTTCTGTGCAATTGCAGCGACACCCTGCTGATAATCGATCAACCGGTCATAACTGTCCCGGATTTCCGCCAGCTGATTATAATACGACTTCTCGTCAATATAGACACGGCTTTTCATGCTGGTCACACCGTGATGATGACGGCTCTCCTCGATCCCGTTCTGAATCTGCCGCATCGGTGATAAGATATTGCGACGCACCTTATTCGGCGCGATCTGCCGCAGCCCCTCGGAAGTCGGCAATTCCAGATTCACGCTCATGCGGTCCGCAAGATAACCGATCATCTCCACAATCTCCTGCGAAGCACCCGGAATCCCCTTCACATGCACATATCCGTTAAAACGATACTTTGTCCGAAGCAGATAAAGTGTCTCATACAGCAGTCCCATCGTATAGTTCGGCGACTGTATGATACCGGAGCTTAAAAACAACCCCTCGATATAGTTTCTCCGATAAAATTCCACCGTCAGCCTGCACACCTCATCCGGCGTAAACGTTGCCCGCTTCACATCGTTCGACACACGGTTCACACAGTACTTGCAATCATAGATACATTCATTCGTAAAAAGAATCTTCAGCAGCGAAATGCAGCGTCCGTCCCCGGTAAAAGCATGACAGATTCCGCTCGCATGCGCATTACCGGTACTCACGCCATCCCCGCCTCTTTGTACACCACTGGATGTACATGCGACATCATACTTCGCCGCATCCGACAGAATCGTCAGTTTTTCCATCACGGAATCCATCTGCATCACATTCGCCACTGGTATCCCTCCTCTCATTTGCAAACATATGTTTGTGTCAATTATAATTCCCGAACATTCGTTTGTCAACATGGAGATTATTTCATTTTTTTCCAATTGTCTCGTAACACATTACACAATTCGGGTTTGTCGACTTAGATTTTTCGTATTCTAAGGCGGACGACACCGGATAATATAGGTGTAAAAACTGGCAGTGT
>CAKRKX010000089.1 GCA_934358675.1 uncultured Agathobacter sp.
CACTCAGCGTTCCGTTTGTCACACTTCCGGTATTCTTCTTCTCTAACGCAGCCTGAATCGTTTTCAGTCCCGAGCCGTCACCGTACAGACTTGCTGTAAGGCTTGCATCCTCCGCAACGATCTTCGTCGATGCATCGCCTTGTGCGGAATCCTTGCCGGATTCAGCCTCGACAGACTCCTCGTTCATCGTACTTACATCCGTATTCAGTCCTACGGTATACAGCTCCGATACCGTGTTCATCTTGATCGTATTTCTTCCGTACGGATTATCAAGACTGTTCGGGTCGTATCCGTCCGGCGCCACGCTGGTATCAATGCCGATTGCAGAGAACGCATCGCCGCCTGACGATGATGCACCCGCTGTACTTCCCGACTCATCGGTTGCCGCATATACGCTCACAGCATTTGCCGGAAGCATGGTAACAACCATGGTTGCTGCCAGTATCCAGCCTGCGATACGTTTACTTATTGTTCCTGTTTGTCCTCTTCTCTTCATAAGCGTCTCCTCTCATTCGTTGAACGTCAGCCCATTCCAACTTGCTTAAGCAAATTGCGGTACATCTATGATGTATCGCTTGGGCTGACGCTACATGTCAAGTTTTCAACTTGACACACTTATCACTTACGATTATTTGACATGATTATATCAACTTTCGAGCGCTTTATGCTTTTTCCGACATGAATTACAACGTATGCGACATGAATTACATCCGTTGAAAACATTTTCGCCACACACGAAAAAGAGAGGTCGATTTCACTCAACCTCTCCTGATGATCTGTATCATTTTCTTTTATTTTCGGGACATTTCCGCCTCTTTTTTCGACTTCTGCTCATACTCACGCAACGCTTTCAGTGCCTGTCCGCCAAGCACATAAAGCATACCGATATTGAAGATCGTCATAAGTCCGATTCCGACATCTCCGAGGTCCCACACAAACGTGTATGTTGCGATTCCTCCGATAAAAAGCATCACGAGCGCAAGCACCTTGTACAGCGTCTGCCAGATCCATTTGTCCCCGAACAGATAGGCTACATTGCTTCGCGCATAGAACAGGATTCCGAGAAACGTCGAAAAACTGAACAGAAACAATGTGATTGCGATAAAGATCACACCAAACTCTCCGAGATGATAGCTCATCGCAGACTGCAGGAGATCCATTCCCTCCTTGCCTGCGATCACACTCTGCGGAGCCGTCAGCATGATCATTGCCGTACAGCTGCAGATCACGATCGTATCGATAAACACGCCGAGCGCCTGTGTCAGTCCGGCGCGAACCGGGATGTCACACTCTGCCGCAGCCGCAGCACACGGTGCCGAACCGGAACCAGCCTCGTTGGAGAACAGGCCTCTCTTTACGCCGTTCATAATGACTGCGCCGAATCCTCCGGCAGCCACCTGACGCAGACCGAACGCCTCCTCGAATATCTGTCCGAATACTGACGGAAGCACACCGACATTTTTAATGATAATAAAGATCGTAATGCAGAAATAACATATGGCCATGATCGGCACGATCACGTCCAGCACCTTGACCGTTGCATTCTTCCTAAGGACAATGAAAGTCGCGATCACAACAAGCACGATCGTCGTATAGAGCGGCTTAATATGGAACGCATTCTCAAACGAAGATGCAACCGAATTGCTGATCACCTGACTGATGCCGCACCAGCAGATCAGACCGGAGATTACAAACAGGACAGAAATCAGCACATAACGCTTTTTCTTCCCGGAACGTTCCTCAAAGTAATGGTGGATATAGTATGCCGGGCCCCCGCGATAACCTCCGTAGAGCGGATCCTTCTCCTTGTGGAGCTGCGCAAGCGTCGCCTCGACAAACGCAGTCGAGGAGCCGATGAGCGCCGTCACCCACATCCAGAATACTGCACCGGCGCCACCCACCGAGATGGCAGCAACTACGCCGACCAGATTGCCCATGCCGACACGTGTGGCCGTTGAAACGATCAGTGTCTGAAATGTCGACAGACTGTCCTTATGCTCTTTTTTTGCCATAAGTGCCCGCATCATATCCGGAAAAAGCCGGATCGGCAGAAACCTCGTTCGTATTGTGAAATAAATTCCGGTTGGAATCAAAAGAATGATCAATAAAGAAATTCCAAGGCTGCCTCCCCCAGGCAGTGGAATCGTAATCAGATCTCCCCACAATAATGAATAGACTTGTTCAATAATCGAAACGATCATGATATATAAAATTCCCTTCTCACCGCAACATGCAGCTTTCTCATTTTCAATCCGTCAGAAATCAGTCACGCGATTCAATGACAAGAAGCTGTCCGGATGTCAATTCGATCGATGCCTCATCGTCCACGATCTCATTGCTGATTCCAAGTGAGTTAAAGCCTCCCATCGTATAATCACGGAGCGGATACTTGACGCCTTTTAATGTGACACCGGTCACCTCCCCGCTATAAGGAATAAGCGAAAGATATTTGCCGTATTGTGCCTTCTTCTTCAACACGACCGGATGGTCCGTCATACGGATGCGGTTGTGTGCATCAAGAAGTTCCATACGAACGCCCTCCTCAAGACCGATGCCGAGCAGACTGATATTGCCGAGTACATGATCAAGTCTTGTTCCCGTTCCGCCAATGATCGTAATCTCCGTAGCCCCGCGACGGATTGCCTCGCGGATTGCAAATTCGGTATCTGTATCATCCTTGACCGGATTTAAAACACAGATGTCGATCTGCTCCTGTTCCCGGAAGAACTCGAGCACCGTCGGATCCACCGAATCAAAATCTCCCACAATGATATCCGGCAGAATCTTTGTACGATACAGAAAATCCATTCCTGAATCCGCTGCAAGCACCACATCAAAACCGCCTTTTTTAATCACTTCTTCCACGAATTCATCGGTCGCTTCTCCGCCCGATACAATCAAAAACCTCATTTTAATCCCGTCCGTTCTTTTGCATAATTTCAAGAAATTCCGTTACATTCTCCGCAATATCTCCTCGAAATACCGCAGATCCCGCAACGATAATATTCGCTCCGGCATCCATCGCTTCCCGGACATTTTCCAGAGTGATGCCACCGTCGACCTCGATATCAACTTTAAGCTTTTCACGGTCAAGCAACGCCTTAAGTTCACGCACCTTATCGAGCGTATATGGAATCAGTTTCTGTCCGCCGAATCCCGGATTGACCGTCATAACAAGAACCATATCCACCTTCGCGAGCACGTAACGGATCGTCTCGATCGGGGTCGCAGGATTGATCGCAACACCCGCAAGAACACCGCGTTCCTTGATGGTCTCGATCGTGCGGTCAAGATGCTTGCACGCCTCCGCATGCACAGTGATGATGTCTGCCCCCGCGTCCACGAAAGCATCGATATAACGGATCGGCTCATCGATCATCAGGTGCACATCAAAAATGCGTTCCGTACAGGGACGGATCGACTTCATGACCGGAAATCCGAACGAAATGCTCGGCACAAAACTTCCGTCCATGATATCAATATGCACATATTCCGCACCGGCCTCGTCCAGCAGACGCACCTGCTCACCGAGTCTGGCAAAATCAGCCGAGAGAATGGAAGGTGATAAACAGTTCATAGTTTCCTCCTAATATTTGCGCTTACTCTTCATTTCCTCATAAAGAAGCACATAATTATCATACCGTGTCTTCGAGATCAGTCCCGCTTCCACGGCCTCCTTTACACCGCAATCCGGCTCACCGATATGGCTGCAGCCGATAAAACGACACTTTGGCTCATGTTCCACAAATTCAGGATAACAACGCCACAGATCCTCCTTCTCCATCCCCGGAACATCCATGGAGCTAAAGCCCGGCGTATCCATAATATACGAGCCCTCATCGATCGGAATGATCTGTGAGTGGCGCGTCGTATGCTTTCCGCGGTCGATCTTGTTGCTGATGCTGCCTGTCTCCATCTGCACACCGCTCTGCAGGCGGTTGATCAGAGAGGACTTTCCGACACCGGACGGTCCCGCAACCGAAGTCGTCTTGCCTGCGAGCAGCTTCTTAAGCTCGTCCACATGAAAATCCTGCTTTGCGCTGGTAAAAAGGATCGGATATCCCGCCGGTTCATAGATTGCCCGAAGCGCCGCCTGCTCCTCCTCCGATACCAGATCGCACTTGTTAAAACAGATGGTTACCGGAACATTCTGATACTCCATCATACACAGAAAGCGATCGAGCAGATTAAAGTTCGGATCCGGCTTTGCCGCAGCAAAGATGACGAGCGCCATATCGATATTGGCGACCGCCGGGCGGATCAGGGCATTCTTTCTCGGCAGAATCGTCTCGACATTCCCCAGTTTTTTTTCTTCATCGAGTACCGCGATCTCCACATCATCCCCGACAAGCGGCTTGATCTTCTGATTGCGGAAACTTCCTTTTGCTTTACATTCATAAATTCCGGTTCCTGCTACGTGAACGTAGTAGAAACCGGAAATTCCTTTTACTATCTTTCCCTGCATCGGTATTCTATTGCTTGCTGAAAGTGACATTGTGTGTCTCGGTCTGTGTTGTTGTTCCGGTCGATACACCCTCTTCGTCGACTGTCTCGATCTCCCATGTGATCGTTACGGTTCCGGACTCACAAGGCATATCACTTGCAGATACCGTGATGGATGATCCATCCACTTCTCCGGAATCATACGTCTTTCCATCGCTTCCGGTCAGTGTATAGCTTGCACCGATCGCACCTTCCGCGCTGTAGGACTTCGAGAAGGAATAGTAGCTCTTCTCCGCACCGAGGCTTACCGTGATCGTTACGGTCGTTCCTGCAGGAACCGTCTTACCGCTTGCAATACTCTGCTTGATGACCTTGCCGACTGCAACCGAATCACTGTGTGCTTCCTCGATTGCCACTTTAAGACCTGCATTGTTCAGTTTGTTCTGCGCCTTTTCCTCACTGTCTCCAAGAACACTCGGCACATTAACCGATTTCTGTCCCTGACTGACAACGATCGTCACCTTGCTTCCGCCTGCAGCCTGTGTTCCACCGTTCGGACTCTGTGAGATGACCTTGCCGGCTTCCACACTGTCACTGTACTCATACGACTTCTCCACCTTAAATCCTGCTGCGGTAAGTGTGTTTGATGCATCCTTTTCAAGACTTCCGACAACACTCGGAATTGCCTTCTGCTCAGTGTCTGTCGTATTGTCATCCGTATAACTCTTGTTCTCGGTTCCTGCCACGATCACGTTGATCGTTGTTCCTTCCGCAACCTGTGTGCCGCCGACCGGATCCTGCTCAATTACCGTTCCTGCCGGCTTATCGGATTTCTGCTCGGCAATGACGAACATGTACAGTTTCTGTGCCTCGAGCGCATTCTGTGCTTCTTCCTGTGTCAGACCGGTAACATTCTCAACCGCGATCATCGTCTCGGTCTGTGACTCTGTCTGTGTCTCGGTCTGCGACTCTGTCTGTGTCTCGGTATTCTGCGAATCCGGCGTCTTGGAACCAAAACGGAACAGTCCGAAAACACTTCCGATCAGATAAATGATCACGATCACAATAATCGCAGCCATCACGATTCCCATGATCGTTACTGCTTTATCAAATTTAGGATTCAGACCGGTTTCTTCCTCGTCGTCGTCATCCTCCTCATCCTCATATTCCTCTTCCGGTTCAGCAGCCATACTCTTTGGAGCTTCCTCAACAGGCTCCACACCGCGCTGCTCCTTGATCTGCTTTAATTCCTCTCCGCTGATCACCTTGGTCTTCCCGTTGTCGACAAGCGGTGCGATCACAACGAAATCCTCATCCGGATTGACCAGTGCCTTACGCAGATCGTTTAACAGTTCCTCGATCGTCTGGTAACGGCGGTCCGGGTTCTTCTGCGTACATTTTAAAATGATCTTCTCCATACTGATCGGGAGATTCGGCGCATAATTGCTCGGCGGAGTCATCTCCTCCTGTAAATGCTGGATGGCTACCGCAACCGTTGTATCCCCGTCAAACGGAACACGTCCGGTTACCATCTCATACATCACGATACCGAGCGAGTAGATATCACTTCTTCCGTCTACAAAACCGTTTCTCGCCTGCTCCGGTGAAGAATAGTGGACCGATCCCATCACATCCGAACTGATCGTGTTGCTTGATGCGGCTCTTGCGATACCGAAATCGGTAACTTTTACTTTACCCTCGGTCGAAATAATAATATTCTGCGGCTTGATATCGCGGTGTGTGATCTGCTTATTGTGTGCAGCCTCGATACCTCTTGCCACCTGGATGGCGATACTTACCGACTCTTTGAAGGACAGCTGTCCCTTTTTCTCAATGTATGTCTTAAGAGTAATGCCCTCAACATATTCCATAACGATATAGTAGAGTCCATCCTCGCTTCCTACATCGTAGATATTGACAATATTCGGGTGCTCAAGTCCCGCTGCGGACTGTGCTTCCGTGCGGAATTTGGCAACAAAGCTGCGGTCCTCGGAGAACTCGTTGCGCAATACTTTGATCGCCACAAAGCGGCCTAAAATATGATCCTTTGCCTTATATACATCCGACATGCCGCCTGCACCGATCTTACTTACGATCTCATATCGATCTGCTAAATACGTCCCAACTGTTAACATGCTTTCACCTCATACGAAAATGGTTCTATAATCATTACTGTAATGTTGTCTCTGCCACCGTTGCGATTGGCAGTGGAAACCAGAAGCTTCGCCCGTTCCTCCACCGACGCATTGCTGAGAACGATATCTTTTATCACATCATCCTCAACCATATTGGTCAGACCATCGGTACAAAGCAGAATACGATCGTTCTCCTGTAGATCGATCTCAAAGAAATCCGCCTGCACGTTCTCGCCTGCTCCGATTGCTCTTGTAATTATGTTTTTATCCGGATGCTGTCTTGCATCCGCCTCATTCACTTCACCGATGCGCACCATCTCTGCAACCAGTGAGTGATCTCTTGTAATCTGTCTGATATCACGGTTGATCACATAGAGTCTGCTGTCCCCGATATTGGCAACATAAAGCTTTCCCTTCAAAATGGTAGCAGCAACAAGTGTTGTTCCCATACCAAGCTTTGCTTCATCCTCCGCCGCTTCCTCGATCAGAAGCTTATTGGCGGTTGTGATCGCCTCCTGTAAAATTGTGACTGGTTCCTCCCCCGGACTTCTGGACACCGATGCGACCATACGCTGCGTTGTGTAACGCGATGCATAATCACCGGCTTTATGTCCCCCCATTCCGTCTGCTACGATATAGAGATTCGGGAGATTTCCAACAGGATCATCCGATGCGAAAAAATAGTCCTGATTCATTTCACGCAACGCACCGGTATCCGTAATGGAATACGTCTTCATCCGTTTCATCCTTTCTCTCGTCATAACCTATGACTCCATACTTTGAATATGTTACCATACAAGAACGCAAAAAGCAAGGAAAGAGCGTTTCCCTGCTTCCTTGCAAAATGCCTATTTATTCTCATTGATGTAACGTTTTCGAAGCTGTCCGCACGCACCGTCGATGTCGCGTCCCATCTCTCTTCGCACCGTCACATTGATACCGTTTTTCTCCAGCTTGTTTTTAAATGCCGCGATCACCGCCGCATTGGACTGTACATAGTCGCGCTCCTTGATCGGATTGACCGGGATCAGGTTGACATGACAGTTCATGCCGTGGATGAGCTGCGAGAGTTCCCTTGCATCCTCATCCGTATCGTTGACGCCCCCGACAAGGCTGTACTCGAACGTCACTCTGCGCCCCGTCCGGTCAAAATAATATTTGCATGCATCGATCACGTCATGAATGTCATATTTGTTTGCGACCGGCATCAGTTCCAGACGCTTCGCCTGATTGGACGCATGCAGCGACAATGCCAGTGTGATCGACAGCTTTTCATCCGCAAGCTGACGCATCCGCGGCACGATTCCACAGGTGGACACCGTCAGGTTTCGCTGACTGATGTTCAGTCCGTTCTCATCGGTCAGAAGCGTGATGAACGCAAGCAGATTGTCGTAATTATCCATCGGCTCTCCGGTTCCCATCACAACCACATTCGAGATACGTTCCCCGATGTCCTGCCCGATCTTGTAGATCTGGTCGATCATCTCGGACGGACGCAAGCCTCTTACGAGTCCGTCGAGCGTCGAAGCGCAGAATCGGCAGCCCATCCGGCAGCCCACCTGCGAGGAAATGCACACGGAATTGCCGTGCTTATAGCGCATCAGCACACTCTCAATGACGTTGCCGTCCTCCAGCAGAAAAAGATATTTTCTCGTTCCGTCGATCTGCGAGATCTGCACCTGTTCCTGCTTTAGATCCGTAATATAACTGACTTCGTCGAGATTCTCACGGAACGCCTTCGACAGATTCGTCATATCGGAAAAGGCATAGACCTGCTTGACATGCAGCCACTGGTACAGCTGTTTCGCGCGGAATGCTTTCTCACCAATTCCGGCAACAAACTCCGTCAGCTGCTCTAAATTCATGGATTTGATATCGATCTTGTTATTACTCATCCATACTCCTTATCATCTTTGCGACAAAGAAACCATCGCTTCCCTCCATCGGGAATATCTGCCGCTGCTCCACAAGCGTAAACTGTGGATGCTTCTGTAAGAACAACGCGACGTTGTCCTCATTCTCTTCTCTATGTATCGTGCAGGTGCTGTAGATCAGCTTGCCGCCTTTCTTCACATACTGCCATACAGTATCCAGCATCTCCTGCTGTAACACCGCCAAGTCGTGTGCTTTCTCCGTCGTCATCTTGTAGCGGATATCGCTTTTGCGCCCGATCACTCCGAGTCCCGAACACGGCAGATCACAGATCAGCACGTCCGCTTTCTCAACCGATGCCTCATCGAGCACAGTCGCATCCTGCTGCACCGCTCTCATATTGTTTAAACCATGTCTTGCGATGTTCTCCTCGATCAGTCCCACCTTGTACTCTGTTAGATCTCTCGCCTCGACCATTCCGCTTCCGCCGAGCAGCTCCGCAAGATGTGAACTCTTGCCGC
>CAKRKX010000090.1 GCA_934358675.1 uncultured Agathobacter sp.
CATCCAAAATCACACTGCCAATTTTTATACCTATTTATCCGGTGTCGTCCGCCTTAGAATACGAAAAATCTAAGTCGACAAACCCGAATTTGACCGGTATTTAGCGGATGTGGGTGATGTAACCCTGATCCACAAGAAGTTCTTTCGCTTTGGAGCGGGAACGCTCGTCTGCAAAGGAGATATGCAAAATACCTTCCTCAAATTCACGGTTGTTGACAATGCCGATATTCTTGATGCTGATTCCGGCATCGGCAAGAATGCGGCTGACTTTGGCGATTCCGCCGGTCTCATCCGGCAGATCCACAAACAGCTCGTAGTAAGTGGATTCTGTCTTGATGCTTGGAAGCGACAAGGAATCACGGTAGTCTTTGGCGGACTGGAAGAAGTTGAGGAGCGCCTGCTCATTGGACGACTCGATATAACCGCGAAGCTGTGCTAACAGTGCGGTGTACTTGTCCATAAGGATAAGAAGCTGATCGCGGTTGGAGGCACAGATATTCTGCCACATAACAGGTGAGGAGGATGCAATTCTTGTGATGTCCTTAAATCCACCGGCGGCAATGGTTTTCATTGTCTCGTTGTTGTCATCGATCTGCTGTACAAGGTTGACCAGAGAGTAGGCAATCATATGCGGAAGATGACTGATCGCGGCGGTCGAGTAATCGTGTGTTTTATAATCGAGGATGAGCGGGATTGATCCGAGAGAGCGGACAAAATCACGGAAATCCTTAACGTCGGCCTGCGGTGTGACGGCAGTCGGTGTGATGATGTAGTACGCATTTTCCAATAACGTCTTGTTTGCGGCAAGGATTCCTGTCTTCTCGGAGCCGGTCATCGGATGTCCGCCGATAAAATTTGCCTCCATGCCAAGACGGATCACTTCCTCGTGGATCTCTGTTTTGGTGCTTCCGACATCCGTGATATAGCAATCTTTGCGGATGATATCTTTTAATTCGGAAATATAATCGAGGTTGCGCTGTACCGGTGCACACAAAAAGATGACATCACAGTCATGGAATGCGGTGAGCGGAAGGAGTGCATCATTGTCGATCAATCCTTCACGGTACGCTTCTTTGACGGTTTCTTCATGGTGTGCGGTTGCATATATGTGAATATCCGGGTTATCTGCTTTCATTTTCTTGGCAATCGAACCGCCGATGAGGCCGAGTCCGATAAAGCCGACTTTTTCAAATTTCATTTATGTATATCCCTTCTGAAATAAATCTAATCTTATTGTACTATATTCTGACGCTTCGTCAATGTAAATCTTCACAGAATTGACGTGCAAAGGCTTGTCGATTCATTTATTTGGGTGAATTATCGGATATATATTGAATTCAACAAAGAATCAGTGTTATGATTCATATGTTATGCAGGGCATCGGCAAGATTGTGGATGCCTTAAATTATGAAGAAGATTGTGCCTGCCCGAATAGAAGAAAGCAGGTTAATTTTAGAGTGGAGAAAACAGATATGAATTTACTTACGGTCGATCATGTGACAAAAGTGTTTACACAGCGCAAGGTGTTTGAGGATACATCGTTTTATCTGCAGGAACAGGAAAAAGTTGGAATTATCGGAATCAACGGAACAGGAAAATCAACGTTGCTAAAAATGATCGCGGGGTTGGAAGAACCGGACAGCGGTGATGTGATCTATGCGAATCAGCTTGTCGTGCACTATCTGCCGCAGATGCCGGAGTTCGATCCGGATGCAACGGTGCTTGAGAGCGTTCTGTCCTATGCGAGTGTCGGAAGTGTACATAAGGAAAAAGCGCAGGATGAGCACGAAATGTGGAATCTTGAGAGTTCCGCAAAGTCGATGATGACGAAGCTTGGGATCTACGATTTTGAGGAGAAGACCGGACATCTTTCGGGTGGACAGAAGAAAAGGCTTGCTTTGGTTGCGGTGCTTCTGACTCCGTGCGATGTATTGCTTCTCGATGAGCCAACGAACCATCTTGATTCGGAGATGGCGGAGTGGCTGGAGAATTATCTGAAAAATTATCGCGGTGCAATGATCATGGTAACGCACGACCGTTATTTTCTTGACAGTGTGTGCAACCGCATCGTGGAAGTGGACAAAGGCAAGATCTACAGTTACGATACAAACTACTCCGGTTATCTGGAGCTGCGCGCACAGCGCCTGGAATCTCTGGAGGTCGGGGAGCGAAAGCGACAGTCTTTTTTAAAGAAAGAGATCGAGTGGATCCGAAGAGGTGCAAAGGCAAGAACCACAAAGCAGAAAGCGCGTATCGAGCGTTACGAGAATCTGCGCGATCAGAAGAACTTACAGCAGGAGAAAAAGGTGGAGATGAGTTCCATCTCTTCCCGCATGGGACGAACAACCGTGGAATTGTCCCATATTCATAAGGCGTATGGGGATAAAGTGCTGATCGATGATTTTTCCTATATTTTCCTGAAAGAGGATCGCATCGGTTTCGTTGGCTCGAATGGATGTGGCAAGACGACGCTGATGAAGATCATTGATCAGCGTATCGCACCGGATTCGGGCGAGGTTGTGATCGGACAGACGATCAGGATCGGATATTATACGCAGGAGATCGATCAGGATCCGTCCGCGGGAATTGCCTATATGGACCCGAAACTTCGTGTGATCGATTACATTAAAAATACAGCGGAATTTGTGCGGACACAGGATGGACTGATCTCCGCATCGGCGATGCTGGATAAATTTTTGTTCCCGCCGGAGGAGCAGTACGGGCTGATCGAAAAGCTGTCCGGAGGCGAGAAACGCCGCTTAAACCTTCTTCGTGTTCTGATGGAGGCACCGAATGTGCTGATTCTTGATGAGCCGACCAACGATCTTGATATCACAACACTGGCAATTCTTGAGGATTATCTGGATCGCTATGACGGAATCGTGATCACGGTATCACATGACCGTTATTTTCTGGATCGCGTAGTGCGACGCATTTTTGCATTTGAGGAAGGCGGCGTATTGCGTCAGTATGAGGGCGGCTATACGGATTACCGCAATAAGGCGCTTGCGGAGGGCAGATTGACAAGCACATTTGACAATGCCGTAAAGCCGGCGGAGACTTCCGATGAAGAACCGAAAACGGATGCCAAGGCGACATGGACGCATGAGAAAAAACTGAAATTTACCTACAAGGAACAAAAGGAATACGAGACGATCGAGGATGACATTGCGGCAATGGAGGAACGCATGGAGGCAATCGATGAGGAGATGGTCAAAAATTCGCATGACTTTGTGAAGTTGAACGAACTGACGAAGGAGAAGACGGCTCTTGAGACCTCGATTGAGGAGAAAATGGAGCGCTGGGCGTATCTCGAGGAACTGGCTGCCAAGATTGCAAAGCAGTAGTTTATTGAATATTCAGACATTTGTGGAGAAAACTTGCAACTTTTGCATAAAACTATTGTAAAACCTTTGAAAAATTAGTACAATATAACTATATTTTTTGAGAGTGTCAGAATTTAAATTCTGATCAATTTAATAAGATGCAGGAGGGTTTTTCTATGAATGTTTTCACGACTGACAAGATTCGTAACGTTGTTCTCTTAGGACATGGTGGCTGTGGTAAGACTTCTCTGGCTGAGGCGATGGCTTATCTTGCCGGGCTGACAAACCGAATGGGGACGGTTGCAGACGGCAACACGATAAGTGATTATGATAAGGAAGAGACGAAGCGGCAGTTCTCAATCCATACATCGCTGATCCCAATCCCGTGGGGCGACGTCAAGATCAACATTTTGGATACTCCGGGATACTTTGATTTCATCGGAGAAGTGGAAGAAGCTGTATCCGCAGCGGATGCTGCAATCATCGTTGTATCCGGCAAAGCAGGCATTGAGACGGGAACAAAGCGTGCATGGAACATGTGTGAGAAATACAAACTTCCGCGTATGATCTTTGTTACCGACATGGATATCGATAATGCAAGTTATCGTCAGGTAGTGGAAGATTTGCAGGCGTTGTACGGCAAGAAGATTGCGCCTTTCCATCTTCCAATCCGCGAGAATACGCAGTTTGTCGGATATGTCAATGTTGTTCAGCAGAAAGCCAAACGCTGGAATGACAAGGGAACCGTTGATAAATTCGATGTGCCGGATTACTCACTGGAGAATCTCGGTATCTGCAGGGAAGCGCTCCTTGAAGCGGTTGCGGAGACGAGTGAAGAGTTTATGGACCGTTACTTTAACGGAGATGAGTTCTCTGAGGATGAAATCCGTCAGGCGCTTCGTGTAAATGTCATTGACGGTACGATCGTTCCGGTTCTTATGGGATCGAATACACTGGCGCGCGGTATGTACACGCTGATGGCGGATATCGTGAAGTATTTCCCGAGCCCGGATAAGCGTGAGTGCGCCGGCATCAATACGAAGACGAATGAGGTCTATCAGGCGGATTATGATTTCGCAAAGCCGAAGAGCGCGTATATTTTTAAGACAATTGTAGACCCTTATATTGGAAAGTATTCACTCATCAAGGTAAATTCCGGCGTGTTAAAGACGGACGATCTGTTGTATAATTACCACAGAGATTGTGATGAGAAGATCGGAAAACTGTATGTGCTCCGCGGAAACAAGGCAGAGGAAGTCAGCGAGCTGCATGCCGGTGACATCGGCGCGCTCGCAAAACTTACAAAGTCACTGACGACCGATTCGCTTTCTACAAGAAACAATCCGGTTGCATACCTGCGTACCAACATCTCAAAGCCTTATGTATCGATGCGCTACAAAGCAAAGAATAAGGGCGATGAGGATAAGATCTCGCAGGCACTACAGAAACTTCTTGCAGAGGATCTGACATTACAGCATGTCAATGATGCGGAAAATCATCAGACACTTTTGTATGGTATGGGTGACCAGCATCTTGAGATCGTTGCAAGTATGTTATTGGAAAAATATAAGGTTGCGATCGAACTGATGCGTCCGAAGGTTGCGTTCCGCGAGACAATCCGCAAGAAATCGGATGTGGAATATAAGTATAAGAAACAGTCCGGCGGACACGGACAGTACGGTCACGTTAAGATGACATTTGAGCCGTCCGGTGATCTGGACAGTCCATATGTATTTGACCAGTGCGTTGTCGGCGGAGCGGTTCCGAAGAATTTTTTCCCGGCGGTTGAGAAAGGTATTGCAGAGGCCGTTAAGTCCGGACCACTTGCCGCTTATCCGGTTATCGGCGTGAAAGCGACACTGTACGATGGATCTTACCATCCGGTAGATTCTTCGGAGATGGCGTTCAAGGTTGCCGCAGCGCAGGCATTTAAGAAGGGATTCATGGAGGCTTCTCCGGTACTCCTTGAGCCGATCGCAACACTGACAGTCGTTGCACCGGATGAATACACGGGAGATATCATGGGCGATCTCAATAAGCGAAGAGGTCGTGTCATGAACATGAATGCAGAGAACGGATATCAGGAGATTACCGCCGATATTCCGTATCTGGAGCTGTATGGATACAACACGCAGCTTCGCTCGATCACGAGCGGAAGCGGTACATTCTCTTATGAGTTTGCAAGATATGAGCAGGCACCGGAGGATGTTGCTGCAAAACAGATTGAAGAGAGGGCTAGCAAGCTTGTTAACGTGGAAGAATAATGTAAGGTTTTTGATTACATTATCAGTTTTACTTTTTAATTTTATGATCATATCCCATGTGGATGCAAAGGAACTCGAAGGGGACAGTTTGTCCTCTTCGGGTTCTTCTTATGCGACGGAGGATACGATACGGGTAGGCTATTTTACATTGGGAGGAATCCAAAATGAGCGTAATCATACGTCATATGAGGCCGGATCGGGAGAGATTACGCTTTATGAACCGTATCGTTTTGGGCATCGTTTCGCGGGCTGGTACACGGATCGCGGAATGCATAAAAAAGTGACGCATCTGTCGTCTGCGGAAAGCCGGGATTATGTTCTGTATGCCAAGTGGACACTCAAGATCGATAACCGCGCAAATGTGCAGAATTATACGTATCATGAGAAAGGCAGAAATAAAGATAAAAAAGTACGCCTTTTAAAAGATCTCGACTACAGTTTTTATGATGAGATCGATATTCCGGGGATGCCGACGACACGTGAAAATGACTTCCTGAATCAGTATATTTTCAGCGAGTCACAGGCTCCGCAGGGCATCTGTCTGACCGACGATTTTGTGCTCATTACATCCTATTCGACCGAGGATGACTGCATGGGCGAACTGATGGTGATGGATCGTGAGACCGGAGAGTATCTGATCACACTCGGAATGGATGAGAACAGCCATCTTGGAGGTATCGCCTTTGATGGGGACAATGTCTGGGTGTGCAATTCCTACGAGAACACGATCGAGCGTATTTCCTATGATTTTATTCAGCAGATGGCGTATCAGAATAAGGGGGAAGTGGTGGATGCAAGAGAGGTGGTCGATGAATATTCGGTAAAAAATGTGCCGTCCTGTATCACATATTACGGAGGCCGTCTCTGGATCGCAACGCACACACTGCTTGTCAATTCCAAGATGTATGCCTATTATTTTGACCATTCCAGCGACGAACTGGTTGCATTAAGCAGTTACAAGATCCCGGCAAAGGTGCAGGGCGTCGCATTTGACTCGTCCGGCGGTGTGCATTTGAGCTCGTCCTACGGGCGCAGCAAATCTTCGTATCTGTACAACTATACTTCGATCACCGCGCTTGCAACGAGTCCGAACCGTCCGGCGCTCAAGGTGGAGATGCCGCCATGTTCGGAGGAAATCGATATCTACGATGACAATATTTATGTCATGTTTGAGTCCGCGGGAGAGAAGTATCTGGAAGGAACGGACGGGAAAGGACAAAGCCTTTCCCCGATAGACAAGATCCTTATGATTCCGCTGGATGAGCTTGAGTGAACTAGCGCATCGCAAAAAGCGCCATCAGTTTCTGGACACGCTGACGCTCGGCTTCCGGGAGATCCTTGGAGAGCATTTCGCAGATGAGCTGGACTTCTGGCTTGGTGAAATCGAGATTCTGTGCCTTTGCCTGCTTCATGTTTGCTAAAAGATATGGCATGATATCCTTTGAATTTGTTGGTTTGTTCTGCTGCGCGAAAGAGAGCAGAAACTGCATTTTTTCCGGACTCATATTTGCAAATGCCGGATTCTGAAAGAGAGATGAATCCATAATCAATCGGTCCTCCTATAGATTATTCAGCATATCGTAGTTATCCATAACACAGAACAGGTTCATCAGTGTGTCGATCGTTTCCTGCTCCTTTGGGGTGCAGTACTGGCGGATCGCGCCGAGGATCGCACTCCTGCGATCGGTGCCTTCGCCCAGTGCACATGCGGCAAGCGAATTGTTCGGCTTTGAGAATGTGTTGTAGGCGTTGCGCATCTCCATATACTGGATCAGCATGGCCGCCGGCCGCTGCGAGCGCGCATCTAAAAAAGGGACGACCGACTTTAAAATCTGTACATTTTTTGTCTGAACGACATCATCATACGTAACGTTCGTTACATCTTCCATATGCCAAATTTCATATTCTTTTTCTTCATATTATGAGAATTGATGCCCATGTATGCATATAATAAAGCAAAAAGATTATGGGGAAATTGATCATTGATGGAAAAAATGTCTACGAAGTGGATGAAGAATGTTTAAAAAAGCGTAAGGTTCCGACCGGCTGCAAGGTGGAGGAGGCACTTCGCAAGCAGAGAGAGGCAAAGGAGCCTCCGCGGCATAAGATAAGGTAAGAAGGAGTTTGCGGCGGGAAAAATATGAGACGGGTAAAACAACTGGTGCATGCGCACAATGTATATAAAAGCGGTTATAATGGGCGCGGGGTGTGTGCTGTGATCCTGGATACGGGCGCGCATCCGCACAAAGATCTTAAGAAACAGATCCGTGGGTTTAAAGATTTTACATCGCCCAAAGGCGAATGTTATGACGATAACGGACACGGAACGCATGTTGCGGGCATTTTCTGTGCGAACGGAGGCTTGCAGGGGATGGCACCAGGTGCGAGGGTGATCGTGCTTAAAGTGCTCGATCGAAACGGTAATGGAAATACAAAGCGTGTGCTTGAAGCGTTGGAATGGGTGGAGAAGAATAAAGCAATCTACAATATTCGAATTTTAAATTTTTCGGTCGGATTTCTCCCGGGCGCGGACGATGAGGACGAAAACCGGATCGTAGATAAGCTGGATCAGCTGTGGGACGATAATGTTGTAGTTGTCGCGGCGGCGGGAAACAACGGACCGGGAAGAGGAACTGTGACCGTGCCGGGAATCTCAAGAAAAATAATCACCGTCGGAGCGAGCGATGACAACAGTCCGGGACGAAACATGCCGCACGGTTACAGTGGAAGGGGACCGACCGGCTGCTGCATTGTAAAACCGGAGATCGTTGCGCCGGGCACGAATATTTTAAGCCTCGATCATCGTGGAAATTATTATGTGAAGAAAAGCGGTACGTCGATGGCGACCCCGGTCGTCTGCGGAGCACTTGCTCTGGCACTCCAGAAGAAGCCGGCGCTTCGCCCGGAAGAATTGAAACTGGCATTGTGCCGTTCGGCGAGACGTGATCCGCGTACCGGTGCCGCATGGGGGATTCTTGATGTTGATAATCTGATGGATTTGATTTAAAATAGTCCAATCGGAGGAAATGCGTATGAAACGATTTGCCAGTAAACTTTTCAGTAAATTAACCATTGGTGCAATCATTATTATCCTGCAGTTCGGCTGGTTTGTATATCTGGTCTACAGCGCCAAGCGTTCAAGTTCTGCGGCCAATATGGTGTTTCAGGTATGTGCGGTTGCACTTGCTCTGTACATCGCCAATAAAGATATGCGTACATCGTATCGGATGTCATGGATTTTTCTCGTGCTGTTTTTGCCGATATTCGGAATTCCGGCGTATTTTATATTTGGCCGTTCCGAACTGACAAAGCATACGAGG
>CAKRKX010000091.1 GCA_934358675.1 uncultured Agathobacter sp.
TATCCCGGCTGTTCAGGATAAGGTAAGACAGTTAACAGGCAAAGAGCCGAGCAAATCCTTAAACCCGGATGAGTGTGTAGCAATCGGTGCTTCTATCCAGGGTGGTAAGTTAGCAGGAGATGCCGGTGCCGGTGAGATCTTACTTCTTGATGTAACTCCACTTTCACTCTCTATCGAGACTATGGGTGGTGTCGCTACAAGACTTATTGAGAGAAATACAACCATTCCTACAAAGAAGAGTCAGATCTTCTCTACTGCTGCTGATAACCAGACAGCCGTTGATATCAACGTTGTACAGGGCGAGAGACAGTTCGCAAGAGACAACAAGTCACTCGGACAGTTCCGTCTCGACGGTATCCCGCCAGCACGTCGTGGAGTACCACAGATCGAGGTTACATTTGATATCGATGCCAACGGTATCGTAAACGTATCCGCTAAGGATCTTGGAACAGGTAAGGAGCAGCATATCACAATTACTGCAGGTTCTAACATGTCCGACGAAGAAATCGATAAGGCAGTCAAGGAAGCTGCTGAGTTCGAGGCTCAGGATAAGAAGAGAAAAGAAGCAATCGATGCGAGAAACGAAGCTGAGAGCTTTGTATTCCAGACAGAGGATGCATTAAAGCAGGTTGGCGAGCAGATCGATGCAGCAGATAAGTCTGCTGTAGAGGCTGATATTGCAGCAGTTAAGTCTTTCCTTGAGGCTCATCCGGAAGCTGACCAGATGACAGAGGCTGATGTAGCTGAACTTAAGGCTGCACAGGAGAAGCTGACAGAGAGCGCACAGAAGGTATTCGCCAAGATGTATGAGCAGGCACAGGCAGCACAAGGTGCCGCAGGTGCAGGTCCTGACATGAGCAACATGGGCGGTGCCGCAGGTCCTGATATGAACGCGGGCGCTTCACAGGGTGCCGATGATGATGTCATCGATGCAGACTTCAAAGAAGTTTAATTAAGAGTAGTGAATAAAAGTATATGGGGTTTTCGGTTTTGCCGAAAACCCTATGTGCGGATATAAGGGTTTAATATTATGGCAGAGAAAAGAGATTATTATGAGGTGTTAGGAATCCCTAAGACCGCAACGGAGGCTGAGATCAAGAAGGCATTCCGAACAACCGCAAAGAAGTATCATCCGGATATGCACCCGGGCGATAAAGAGTGCGAGGAAAAATTCAAAGAAGCGCAGGAAGCCTATGCGGTACTCAGTGATCCGGATAAGAGAAGACAGTATGACCAGTTTGGTCATGCCGCATTTGAGGGCGGTGCAGGCGGAGCCGGTGGCTTCGACTTCTCGGGAATGGATATGGGTGACATCTTCGGCGATATCTTTGGTGATTTCTTTGGAGGTGGCTCAAGACGTGGACCGAGCAACGGGCCTGCAAAAGGCGCCAATGTCCGTCTGAGCGTGCGTATTACATTTGAGGAAGCTGTCTTTGGATGCTCCAAGGAACTGGAATTCTCATATAAGGAAGAGTGTTCGACCTGTCACGGTAACGGCGCAAAGCCGGGTACATCACCGGAAACATGTGGCAAGTGTGGCGGTAAAGGTAAAGTTGTTTATTCGCAGCAGTCCCTGTTTGGCATGATGCAGAATGTTCAGACGTGTCCGGATTGTCAGGGTAAAGGTAAAGTCGTAAAAGAGAAGTGTCCGAATTGTCACGGAACCGGATATATCGCAAAGAAGATCAAGAAGACAGTTGAGATTCCGGCGGGTATCGACAACGGACAGTGCGTTCGTGTGCGTGACTACGGTGAACCGGGCGTCAACGGCGGACCGAGAGGCGATCTGCTCGTAGAGGTGATCGTTGCCAGAAATCCGGCATTCGAGCGTCAGGATATGAATATCTTCTCGAATGCATCGATCAGCTTTGGTATTGCAGCGCTCGGTGGGGATGTCCGCATCAAGACGGTGGACGGTGATATCATCTATACGGTAGCACCGGGGACACAGAGCGGAACGAGAATCCGTCTGAAAGGTAAGGGAGTTCCTTCTATCCGTAATAAGGCAGTGCGCGGCGATCACTACGTTACACTGATCGTAAATACACCGACGGGACTCAGCAAGGAGGCAAAAGATGCTCTTCGACGCTTCGATGAGCTGACCGGTGGCTCGCTCACCAAAGAGGGTGGCGCATCCACAAGCGGCAAGGAAAAGAAGAAGGGGTTCATGGATAAGATCAAAGAATCCTTAGACGATTTATAAGAGACAGTTTGTAAAACCTGCGGAAATTTTCTGCAGGTTTTGTCTGTATTTGCGCATCTGCTATTTTATGCAAATTCACTATTTACTTTGTACCACCAAATGTTGTATTATGAGCCTAGTAGTGAAAATTCTGCGCCTACATATAGATGTGTGTGGGCGGTGCTGTGTGGACGATTTGGTACGGAGGGATTGTGCGGATGTCGCTTGAAAATGAACGCAGAGCATTAGAAGAACAACGCCGCACGCTTGAGCGGGAACGACAGGAATTTACGCGGAGGGTTGAAATAGAAGATCGCAGGCTCGAGCAGCAACAGAAGCTGTTTGATATGAAGTTTAAGATCCTGGAGGAAGAACTGGTCAAGCTGGCCTCCGAGAAGGAACATGTGCAGAAGCAGAAGGCCTTTTATCAGCGTGTGCATGACTTCGAATTTTTCAGTTCGGGTACTGGGAGAGAGGCTGCACCGAAGGCCAATGTGGTCAAGGGAGAACTGTTTTTCTCGGGTGTTGGCAATAAACAGTCACTTCGGAAGCGCTACAAGGATCTGATCAAGATCTATCATCCGGATAATCTGGATGGGGATAAGGAGACGATTCAGGAGATCAACAGTGAGTATAATAAGCTTTGTGCGCTGTACAAGGTTTAGGAAAGAATGAGAGAGTATGGACAGACAGTCATTAATTGAGGGATTACAGAAGGCATTTGACGGGGATGACCGTCAGCGTAACACCGAGGATGTATCAGACGTCGAATACAAAGGCGATACGAATTCGCTGTATGTGAAGCGACAGAAGGTATTTGACATGCAGAGCGGGCAGCCGGAGCAGCTGCATGTGATGTCGGAAGAAGAAATATTCGAGCGGTTACATAAGGAACGCCATTAAAGAAGGGTGGAAACCCTTCTTTTTTAAATCACAGGAAAGAATTTGGAAAGGAAAAATGCGATGAAGTGGAAAAAATACACGATTGAGACAACGACAGCGGCTGAGGATTTCATGAGTTCCATGTTGATGGATCTTGGAATTGAGGGCATTGAGATTGAGGATAACATTCCTCTCAGCAAGGAAGATCAGGCAGATATGTTCATTGATTTCCTGCCGGAACTGCCGCCGGATGAGGGCGTCAGCCATGTCAGCTTCTATATTGAGGAGGATGGCAGTGACCAGACGGAGATCTTAAAGCAGGTAAAGATCGGACTTGAGAACCTGCGCAGCATGGTGGAAGTTGGATCGGGTGTGATTTCATCATCGGAGACAGAGGATCTGGATTGGATCAACAACTGGAAGAAATATTTTTCATCCTTTACGATCGAGGATATTCTGATCAAGCCAACCTGGGAAGAACTGAAGGAAGAAGATAAGGACTAGTTTTTGATCGAGATCGATCCGGGTATCTCTTTTGGAACCGGAAAGCACGAGACGACACAGCTTTGTATCCGTCAGCTTTTAAAATACATCCGCGGAAATGCGGATTATACACCGGCGGACAAGCATCCGAAGGTGCTGGATGTGGGATGCGGAAGCGGAATTCTTTCCATCGTTGCATTAAAGCTCGGAGCAAGGAAAGTAGTCGGAACCGATCTGGATGCGGACTGCATGACATCAACCAGAGACAATATGCAGGTGAATCATCTGGACCTGGACCTTGGCAAATTCTATGTCGGAAATCTGATCGATGATGAGGAGCTGCAGAAGACGGTCGGAACTGAAGAATATGAGATCGTTGTCGCAAACATTCTCGCAGACGTCATTATCCCGATGGCCCCGGTTATCCCGGCACGACTCAAGGAAGGCGGATACTTTATCACATCCGGAATCATTGATTTCAAGGAGAACGAAGTAAAAGAAGCCATTGAGGCGGCGGGACTTAAGGTCGTGGAAATCAACCATCAGGGTGAGTGGGTTAACATTACCGCACAGAAGATTAGAGAGTAGAACAGACGGAGAAAACGATGTATCAGTTTTTTGTAGAAGAACAGCAGGTGCAGGGAGAGCGCATCGTAATTACAGGCGCAGATGTCAATCATATCGTCAATGTCCTTCGCATGAAGCCGGGCGAGAAAGTGCGCATCAGTGATTCGGCGGAGCGTGCTTTTTTCTGCCATATCGAGGAACTTTCACAGGATGAGGTGTGGCTTGCGATTGACGAGCAGGATGAACTCGGCACGGAATTTGCGCATAAAGTCTGTCTGTTTCAGGGACTCCCGAAGGGAGACAAGATGGAGCTGATCATACAGAAAGCGGTGGAACTCGGCGTGAGTGAAATTATTCCGGTTGCCATGAAAAACTGTGTGGTCAAGCTGGACGAGAAAAAAGCGGCAAATAAAGTGAAACGTTGGCAGGCAATCGCGGAGAGCGCAGCGAAGCAGTCGAAGCGCACGGTGATTCCGGAAGTGGCTATACCGATCAGCTGGAAAGAAGCGGTCGCTAAGGCGAAGGAGCTTGATATCACGCTGGTTCCGTACGAGAATGAGCGCGGACTGCAGGCGACAAGAGAGATTATGCAAAGCATTCCGGACGGCGCATCGATCGGTGTGATGATCGGACCGGAGGGCGGATTTGCGCCGGATGAGATTGCACAGGTGGAAGGAAATATGCACCGAATCTCGCTCGGAAGACGTATTCTCCGCACGGAGACGGCTGGACTTGCGACACTTTCTATGTTAATATATACACTTGACGTGTGACTATTTGGAACACGATACATAAAATGAAAAGTGACACGTCATGCTTGCATGTAAGTAGACTTATAATAGGTAAAGAGGACAAAATGGAAGCTTATTTGGATAATTCCGCTACAACGCGGTGCAACCCGCAGGCGGCGGATCTTATGATGAAATTACTGACTGAGGATTACGGTAATCCTTCGTCGATGCATAACAAGGGTGTGATCGCTGAAAACTATATGAATGATGCGCGCAAGAAGATTGCCCGTACATTAAAGGTGCAGGACAAAGAAATCTGCTTCACCTCCGGCGGAACGGAATCAAACAACCTTGCGCTCATCGGAGCGGCAGAGGCGAATCAGCGCAGCGGAAAGCATGTGATCACAACCTCGATCGAGCATCCTTCCGTATCGGCGACGATGGCATATCTGGAGGAATACGGTTACGAAGTGACCTACCTTCCGGTCGATCACGACGGTGTGATCTCGCTGGAAGATCTGGCAGAAGCAATCCGTCCGGATACGATCCTTGTATCTTTGATGATGGTCAACAATGAGATAGGTGCGGTAGAGCCGATCGCGGAGGCGGGAGCGCTCATTAAGAAAATCAATCCGAATACGCTTTTTCATGTGGATGCGATTCAGGCATATGGCAAAATGCGCATTTTTCCATCGAAGATGAACATTGATCTTTTAAGTGTCAGCGGACACAAGATCCACGGACCGAAGGGAAGCGGATTCCTCTACATCAAGGATAAGACGAAGATCCATCCGCTCATCAACGGCGGCGGACAGCAGAAAGGCATGCGATCTGGTACGGAGAATGTTCCGGCAATCGCGGGACTCGGCGTGGCTGCGGAGATGATCTATGCGGATTTTGATGAGAAGATCGATCGGATGTATGCACTTCGTGAGCATTTTATTGAGGAAGTGCAAAAGATTCCGGGCGTCAGTGTTAACGGAAAGCTAACGAGAGAGAATGCGCCGCACATTGTGAGTGTCAGTGTGGAAGGCGTGAGAGCGGAAGTCATGCTGCATGCGCTTGAAGACAAGGAGATTTACGTCTCGGCAGGAAGTGCCTGCTCATCGAATAAACCTTCGGTCAGCCATACACTTAAAAGCATCGGCTTAAAACCGGCACTGCTGGATTCAACGATCCGATTCAGTTTTTGTGTCGATACGACCATGGAAGAGATTGATTATGCATTGGATGCGATGAAACAGATGATTCCGATGCTTCAGAAATATACAAGACATTAAGGAGAAACAGTATGTATAAGGCTTTTTTGATCAAATACGCAGAGATTGCGATCAAGGGTAAGAACCGTTATCTGTTTGAGGATGCACTGGTACGCAACATTGAGTATCAGCTTAAGAATGTGGACGGTGAGTTCACCGTGCGCAAGGAAAACGGACGTGTCTATGTAGAGACGGACGGCGAGTACGATTTTGATGAGACCGTTGAGGCTTTGCAGAGAGTGTTCGGTATTGTCGGAATCTGTCCGGTCGTACTGGTTGAGGACCAGGGATTTGACCAGCTTGCAGCGGATGTGATCGCGCATGTGGATGCGGCTTATCCGGACAAGAATTTTACTTTTAAGGTAGATGCGAGACGTGCGAGAAAGAACTATCCAATGACTTCTATGGAAATCAATGCGGCAGTCGGCGAGAAGATCCTTGAGGCATTTCCGGAGACGAAAGTGGATGTACATCATCCGCAGGTTATGATCCATGTGGAGATCCGTCCGATGATCAATATCTATTCGACTGAGATTCCGGGACCTGGCGGAATGCCGCTCGGAACAGCAGGACGTGCAATGCTTCTCTTATCCGGCGGAATTGACAGCCCGGTAGCGGGATACATGATCTCAAAGCGCGGTGTTACGCTTGAGGCAACTTATTTCCATGCACCGCCTTACACAAGTGAGCGTGCAAAGCAGAAAGTCATTGATCTTGCAAAGAAGGTGGCAAAATATTCGGGACCGATCCGCCTTCGCGTGGTCAATTTTACGGATATTCAGTTGTACATTTATGAGAAGTGTCCGCATGAGGAACTGACGATCATCATGCGCCGCTATATGATGAAGATTGCAGAACATTTTGCAAAAGAGGGCAAGTGCCTCGGTATGATCACGGGAGAGAGCATCGGACAGGTAGCAAGCCAGACTATGCAGTCGCTTGCTGTCACCAATGAAGTGTGCGAGATGCCGGTATACCGCCCGCTGATCGCGATGGACAAGCAGGATATCGTGGCGATCGCCGAGAAGATCGATACCTACGAGACATCGATCCTTCCGTATGAGGATTGCTGTACCATCTTCGTGGCAAAGCATCCGGTCACAAAGCCGAATCTGAATATCATCAAGAGATCCGAGCGGAAACTTGACGAGAAGATCGATGAACTGATGCAGACGGCAATCGAGACGACCGAGACGATCATGGTAGAAGCAGAGTAAAAAATAAGAAGTCCTGCAAGATCTCTTGCAGGACTTTCAAATGCTATATGTTGTTGTCGATACCGATTATCCGATGATGTATGGCTTTAATACCTCAAGAATCTCATCGAGATTGGTTTCGGTGTGAATAGCCAGATCGATTGGCTTAGATAAATCTAAACTGAAGATACCCATGATGGATTTAGCATCGATAACGTATCTTCCTGAAATTAAATCAAAGTCGTAATCAAACTGAGAAATCGTGTTAACAAATGATTTTACTTTTCCAATTGAGTTTAATGAAATCTGTACTGTTTTCATAATGAAAACCTCCTTACTTAGCTATTACTATCTATCTCTGATAGTAAAGGTTTTTTTGGAAAAAGTCAATTGAAATAGAGGAGAAAAAATGAAAAAAGCAGCATTACACAATTTAGGCTGTAAAGTAAATGCATATGAGACGGAAGCAATGCAGCAATTGCTCGAGGAGGCAGGATACGAGATCGTTTCGTTCCATGAGAAAGCGGATGTATATGTGATCAATACGTGCTCCGTCACCAATATGGCGGACCGCAAGTCACGCCAGATGCTGCACCGTGCGAAGAAGATGAACCCGGATGCTGCCGTGGTTGCGGCGGGCTGCTATGTGCAGACAAAGGAAGAGGAAGCCAGGCAGGATCTCTCCATCGATATTCTGATCGGAAACAACCAGAAGAATGAGCTGGTAAGCCGGCTGGATGAATTCTTTGCGGAGCGTGGTATGGAAGAAAAGCCGGAGAAACCGGAGGCGGTTGTTGATATTAACAACGAGCCACAGTGTTTCGAGGAGATGTCATTGACAAAGACGGCAGAGCATACACGTGCGTTTGTGAAGGTGCAGGACGGCTGTAACCAGTTTTGCAGCTATTGTATCATTCCGTATGCGAGAGGACGTGTGCGCAGCCGCGACATTGAGAGTGTGTTAAAGGAAATCCGCGGACTTGCGGATAAAGGCTATCAGGAAGTGGCGCTCGCGGGAATCCATCTGAGTTCCTATGGCGTGGACTGCGAGGAGAGCCTGCTTCATCTGATCCAGGAGATCCACAAGATTGACGGTATTCGCCGTATTCGGCTCGGATCACTCGAGCCACAGATCGTGACGGAGGAGTTCGCGAGAGAACTCTCCTCGATGGAGAAAATCTGCCCGCATTTTCATCTGTCGCTGCAGAGCGGATGCGATGCAACCTTAAAGAGAATGAACCGTAAATATACCGCAGCTCAGTATGAAGAGGGATGCAGGCTGCTGCGCAAGTATTTTGAGCATCCGGCGATCACGACCGATGTGATTGTGGGATTTCCGGGGGAGACCGAGGAAGAATTTGAAGAGACAA
>CAKRKX010000092.1 GCA_934358675.1 uncultured Agathobacter sp.
CGATAGTGGCGTAGTTGGTAACGCGCGACCTTGCCAAGGTCGAGACCGCGGGTTCGAGCCCCGTCTATCGCTCTTACAACGAAAAGGATATCCGAGAGGATATCCTTTTTCGTTGTAGGAGCGAAGAGGAGCCACTCACCCGCGTTGCGGCTTCTTGTCTCCGCTTCGCTCCGGTCGGCGCAGAGCAGACATCCACCGGATGTCTTGCGCCCGTCTATCGCTTCATTCAAAAAATAAGACATCCGAATGGATGTCTTATTTTTTTTGAACGAGCCCCATCCGGGGCTCGAAGTTCGAGCGTCTCCACTTCGTTCCGGTTAATTAACCATTTATTACAAGAACGAAGTATCCGAAATACAGTTATGAAGGAATCGAGATTTATGATATAGCAGATTGGTTGTTGCAAGAATAAAAACACCCCTGTGCTTTTGTGATACAGGGGCGTTTAAATGTAAAGAAGAATTAAAGAATTCTTGCTAAAATTATTATTACTATTCTGACGGTCTGGTACAAGTCGCGGTGCAGGCCTTGCATCTTGACTTTCGACATGCTTTGGGGCATGATGAGAGATAGAGAGGAGATCGTGTATGCAGCAGGAGAAGGTCAGACATGAACAATTTGAATATGACCGGGCAAGGCCGTTTCATATTTTTCTGGCGATGTCGGATGATGCGGATCTGTCGCGATTCATGAATCATTGGCATGAAGATCTTGAGGTGGTTTATGGGTTCGCGGGATGCAGCAGACATTACATTAACGGGGAATGTGTGATGGGAAGCCCCGGGCGGCTCGTGGTGACAAATGCAAATTTTATCCACAGTATTTTGCCGGACGAATCGATTGAAGGAAAGCATATTCTTGTCAAAATTATCGTGGTGATCAGTCCGCGGTTTGTAGAGGAAAATCTGCCGGAATATCCGGAATTTTATTTTACGAACGAATGTGAATGTGCTTCGGAATGTGTGGATCAGATTATGACGGAACTGATATCGTTTGCAGACGGCGTTGCGCTTAAGCCATATGAGAATGTGCGAGCGCGGGCACTGGTTATGGAGCTGTTGTATGAGATGTGTATGCAGGGGACGGTGCCGAGGGAGCGTGTGGACAGGATCAATATTTTAAAGGATATTGAGCGAATGAAAGGCGTTCTCACATTTATTGAGGAACACTACAGGGAACGTATCAGTCAAAGCATGGTGGCGAAGAAATTTCATTTCAGCACAACGTATTTTTCAAAATATTTCAAAAAGTGCACCGGAATGACGTATACAGAGTATCTGACCAACTATCGGTTGTATCAGGCGCGAAACCTGCTGCTTCAGACAGAGGAAAGTGTGACGAGGATCGCGGAGGAGAGCGGGTTTACGGATGACCGCAGGCTGATCCTTGCATTCCGTAAGTTGTATGGAGAGACTCCACTTCAATATCGAAAGAAACGGCATAAATAAGCCGAAAAAGTAATGCTTTTTGAAAAAAGATGATAAAAAACGGTAATTTTATCATAAAATAGGGAAAGAAAGCACCTCTTGTTTTCGTGTAGAATGATGCTAAAGAAAAGCAGAGTATCACACAGAAATGAGAGGTGTTTTTATGTCAGAACTCAGTGATAAGATCCGAAGGGAGTTTAAGAAATCGGATGATGTCCGCGACACAGGACTTGGCACACCGGATAATGTGGTTCGGTTTGATAATATCGTGTACGGGACGACAGATCCAAAGATGCAGGTGCTTGATGTGTATCGGCCGAAGGAGATGGAAGGAAAGAAACTTCCGGTCATTGTCAGCGTGCATGGTGGCGGATGGGTTTACGGAGACAAGGAACGTTATCAGTATTATTGCATGAGCCTTGTGCAATATGGTTTTGCAGTTGTGAATTTCACGTACCGCCTTGCGCCGGAGCATAAGTTCCCGGCGGCGATCGAGGATACCAATCTGGTGATGCGTTTCGTGATGGAGCACAGCGGGGAGTATGGTTTTGATACGGATCATATTTTTGCGGTTGGAGATTCCGCGGGTGCGCATAATCTCAGCATTTATGCGGGAATCTGCACGGATCCGGAGTGCGCAAAACAGTTTCCGTTTGAGGTGCCGGAGCATTTGGGCTTAAAGGCGATCGCACTCAACTGCGGTGTGTACCGGGTCCATGTGGAAGATGAGAAGAGTCTGGATGCGGCACTTATGAAGGAATACCTTCCGGGAAAAGGCACAGAGGAAGAGTTGGAGATGATCAATGCGTTACGCGGAATTACAGAGAATTATCCGCCGACACTTTATATGACCTGCACGGGAGACTTCCTGCAGGAACAGGTTCTTGATCTGCAGAAAACACTGATCGCACATCATGTCCCGCAGGAGTTTTTGTATTACGGCGACAAAGATATCGAATTGGGACATGTATTCCATCTGAATGTGAAGTCGGAGATTGCGAAGCGGTGCAATATGGAAGAATGTGGCTTTTTCCGAAGATGGATCGACCAGGCATAGGAACGGAGAGTAAAAATGGATAAATACAATGTACCGACATCAATTGAAATTGAACCGAGAGAAGTGGAAAATACAGCGCTGGTGAGAGAACTAGCAGCGGAATGCATGGTGCTTCTGGAGAATGACGGCACGCTTCCGATCCGGCAGACCGGGGAAATCGCCGTGTTTGGAAACGGTGTGCGCAACACGGTCAAGGGAGGAACTGGTTCTGGCGACGTCAATTCCAGGAGCAGTGTCAATATTGAGGATGGATTGAGAAATGCCGGTTTTACCGTTCTGACATCGGACTGGCTGGATCGTCAGGATGCGTATCTGCAGAATCATAAAGAGGCTTATCTTGCATGGACCGAGGAGGAGGCTGCGCGAATCGGAAATGTCGTGACGGCGGTACGCATGGATCATCCGTATGAGGAAGCAGCACCGATGCGCATAGAAGAAAAAGACTGTGAGAACGCGCAGGCGCAGTGCGCGATCTATGTGATCAGCCGTCTCTCCGGTGAGGGCGCCGACCGTTACGACAAGGCAGGCGATTACGATCTGTACGAAGAGGAGACCGATAACCTTACGCTGCTTGCAAAACATTATACGCATGTGGTCGTTGTGCTGAATATCGGAGGCCTGATCAATATGACGCAGCTGAATGCGATCAGCGGGATCAGCGCGGTTCTTCTTATGACGCAGCTGGGCAATGTCGGCGGCGATGCGCTGTGCGACGTGCTGACCGGCAAAGTGACACCGTCCGGAAAAACGGTGGATACCTGGGCGAAAAACTATATGGATTATCCGTCTTCCGCAGAGTTCAGTCATAACGGAAGCACGGATGATGAATATTATACGGACGGAATTTACGTGGGATACCGCTATTTTGACACATTTGATGTTGTGCCGGAATACTGTTTCGGATTCGGTCGTTCTTACACGGAATTTTACAGGAATACCGTTGATGCGTATGTGGAAAAAGGCGTCGTTTATCTGGATGTCGCAGTAAAAAATGTGGGCGATACCTATGCAGGCAAAGAAGTGGTGCAAATTTATGTATCGGCGCCGGAGAGCGAGGTCGACAAGCCGTATCAGGAACTGGTGGCGTTCGGCAAGACAAAACTTCTTGCACCGGGCGAGGAACAGATCTTAAGTCTCGCGTTTGATGTGAGAAACCTTGCGTCCTACAGCGAAAAGAAAGCTGCATGGATTCTGGAGGAAGGTTTCTATACCGTTCGTGTGGGCAACAGCAGCAGAGATACCGAGGTTGCGGCCGTTCTGGAACTTGACAGGAGTATCGTGACGAAGCAGTGCAAGAATCTTTTTGCAAAGGATGTGGAATTTGAGGAGATCACTCCGCCTGAGAAAGAGAAAAAAGAAATTACGTGCGAGCGTGTTCTGAAGATCGACGCGGTAGAGATTACGACGGAGACAATGCATTATCGGGGCGAGAGGAATGTCTGTGAGACCGCAAAAACGGATGTACTCACCATGGATGATGTGAAGGCGGGCCGCTGTACGATCGAGGAACTGGTGGCGCAGCTTTCCGTGGAAGAGATGGCCGAACTGTGTGTCGGCACACTCCGTGCGGGAGAGGGATCCATTATCGGAAATGCATCTCAGATCGTTCCGGGAGCTGCCGGCGATACCGCTTCGGTACTGAACAAGACAAGGAACGTTCGCTGCATGGTCTTGGCGGACGGACCGGCGGGACTTCGGTTACAGCCGCTTTTTAAGACAACCAGAGAGGGAGAGATGATTCCGGGAGGTGATATATTCGGAGATACGTTTACACCGTTTCCGGAGGATCTCGATGAGGACAATGTGGTCAACCATTATCAATATTGTACTGCAATCCCGATCGGATGGGCGTTGGCGCAGTCTTGGAACCGGGAACTCGTGGAGCAGACCGGAGATATGGTCGGTGGCGAGATGGAGAAATTCCATGTTGATCTGTGGCTGGCACCGGCACTGAACATTCACCGTAATCCTCTGTGCGGACGCAATTTTGAATATTATTCCGAAGATCCTCTTGTATCCGGCAGTTTCGCCGCTGCAATGGCACGCGGTGTGCAGAAGCATGCGGGAAAAGGCACAACGATCAAGCATTTTGCTGTAAATAATCAGGAGGACAACCGGTATTTTGTCAATGCGCATGTCAGTGAGCGTGCATTGCGTGAGATTTATCTGAAAGGATTTGAGATTGCAGTGACGGAGGCGCAGCCGCTGTCGATCATGACAAGTTATAATCTGCTGAATGGTGTGCACACGGCGAACCATTATGAACTGATCCAGAATATGGCAAGGGATGAGTGGGGATTTGAAGGTTTTATTATGACGGACTGGTTTACTTCGCAGGACATTCCGGCCCTGACCGGCAAATTTGAACCGAAATACGGAATTTCCGCATCAACGGGATGTATCGCGGCAGGAAATGATATTCAGATGCCGGGGTGTCAGAAAAATGTCGATGACATCGTTCGTGCGGTGCAAAGCGGCGAAGCCATCGACGGTTATACGATCACACTTGCGGATCTGCAGTACAATGCTGCCAATATCATGCGTGTGATCGCAAAAATGTAACACGGAGCTAAGATGTCTGTTCTGCCCGCTTATTGTGGATGCGGTAAAGGATGATACCGACCACATACAGCACGATGATCGCAGCAATCAAAATGATCGCCAGATGATACTTCGCGCTGCTTAGGGCGCTGCCGCTTAAGGCGGACAGGAAGATTGCCGGCAGACGCCCGACACCGCAGATGAAGATCCAGTGCGACAGTTTCATATCGGTCAGTCCTACGAGATAGGACAGCAGATCCTTAGGAGTTCCGGGCACAAGAAAAAACAGAAAGATGATGCTTTCCGAGCGCCTGGAACTCTTTAAAAAGTTGACGGATTCTATTTTCTCTTTGCTTACAAACAATTCCACAAATCGCAGTCCGAATTTCTTGACAAACAAAAAGATGACAACGCTTGCGATCGTCATTGCAATATCGCAGATGAGTGTGCCTTTTACAACGCCGAATGCATAGCCGGCGCCGATCTCAAACGGGCCGCCCGGAATGATTGCAAGCAGTACCTGAAGGATGACCATGCCGATAAAGGCGAACACACCGAGGATGCCTTTTTCTTCAACCCAAAGCTGAAATTTTTCGGGTTCAGACACGAACTGTACAAGAGGGCGTCCGATGAAATAGCCCAATATGCAGATAAAGATGACCGCGAGGATCGCAAGGATCAGTTGTGTGATCTGTCTTCGACTCCATTTTTTCATTCGTCTCCTCCTAAAATTTATAGACTACACGATAGATATCGATTTCATATTTTCAATATAAAATTCTTGTCCGGCGAAGTCAATTCAATTCATAAAATCCTAATAATTTTTCAGGAGCTCTTCACATTTCCCGCAAATCTCCTATAATAGAAGGAGCACGCGCTGTGCCTGCCTGTATTTTATTTCAGTATAAGTTCCGGCATCCTATAAATTTTGTGCTAGTCATCCAGAATTACGAATTTTCCGCAGTTTCATTTTCGCATTTTTTTATGATTTATGTCCGCCAAAGTTTGGACAATTCTGAAGACGTCTGTTCGCCGAGACACAGAATGCGTCCGAGTGATTTCGTGTCTGCCTTAATGGACGTCTGAAGGAAACGTGCCGCCGCTGGGACAACTGTTTGAAGCACACAGCATAGAGGCGTTCCGATGCACATGAAGCGAGTTTTGTCCGCGGCGGCTCATATCGACTTCCTGAGGATGTCCATTTAGGCAGACTAGAAATTGCGAGCGCATCTGTGTCCGGCGGACACCGCCACGGAATGGTTCAAACGTTGTCGTACACAAAAATTATGCGAAAATAAAACTGCTGGAAAATTCAGCAATTCTGTCTGAAATCGCAGCAAAATTTATAGGATGCCGGAACTTATCAAATAGATTAAAATATCAGGCAGGCACATGCGAGAAACGAGATAATATAGGAGATTTGTATGCAATTTTATTTGGCTCCGTTAGAAGGAATTACGGGATATATTGTGCGAAATGCCTTCGCGCATCACTTCCCGTACATTGATAAATATTTTACGCCATTTTTTCCGGCAGCAAAGAAGATGAATAAGAAGATCGTGCGGGATCTGATTCCGGAGAACAATCCGGGCATCACACTTGTTCCGCAACTGATGCTAAACGATGCCGAGGATCTGCGGATGATGGGGCAGCAGTTGGAACAGATGGGATTTACGACGGTGAATCTGAACTGCGGCTGTCCGTCGGGAACAGTCGTAGCGAAGAACCGGGGCGCGGGAATTTTGAAAGATCCGGATGAACTGGATCGTTTCCTGGAAAATGCATTTGATATCTGCCCGCTTTCCATCTCCGTGAAGACAAGGATCGGCATGGAGAGCGAGGATGAGTGGGAGAGAATTTGTGAGATCTATGCGAGATATCCGATGGAAGAGTTGATCGTGCATCCGCGTGTGCGAAGCGATTTCTACAGCAATATGCCGAGACTTGATGCGTTTGCATATGCGGTGAAGAAGATCAAAGTGCCGCTCTGCTACAATGGGGACATCAATACGGTGGAGGATTATGAGCGGATACATACGCTTTTTCCGTCGGTGGAGAGCGTGATGATCGGAAGAGGACTTCTGGCAGATCCGGGGCTTGTCAGGGAGATTAAGGGGAAGCCGAAGCCGACAAAACAGCAAATCCGTGCGTTTCATGACGAGATCGTGCAGGGGTATACGGACATCTTTTCGGGCGATAAGGATGTCGTGGGACATATGAAGGAACTGTGGTTTTATCTGATTACGCTTTTTCCGGAGAAAAGAGACTGCTTAAAAAAGATCCAGAAATGTCACGATATGGTGGAGTATCGACTGATAGTACAGCAAATATTATCATAGACTTTTTTCACAAAGTTATGTAAAATAAAGGCTTAGGGGATTTATCCTGCTTTTGGAGATAAAAAAGAATCAATCGAAGAGAAATAAAGAAGGCGAGGAAACGCAGTGAGTTTAGCAGACAAGATATTTGTAAATATGTGTCACGATATACTGGAGAACGGAACGAGCACTGAGGGCGAGAAAGTCCGCCCGCATTGGGAGGACGGAACGAGTGCATACACGATCAAGAAGTTCGGTGTCGTCAACCGTTATGATCTGTCGAAGGAATTTCCGGCGATCACGCTTCGAAAGACCGCGATCAAGACCTGTACGGAGGAAATGCTTTGGATCTGGCAGAGAAAATCCAACAATATCCATGATTTAAAGAGTACTGTCTGGGATGAGTGGGCGGATGAGAACGGCTCGATCGGCAAGGCGTACGGTTATCAGCTTGCGCAGAAGCATCAGTATAAAGAAGGCATGATGGATCAGGTGGATCGAGTGATCTACGATCTGAAGAACAATCCGTTCAGCCGCAGAATTCTGACGAATATCTATGTGCACCAGGATCTGCATGAGATGAATCTGTATCCTTGTGCCTACAGTATGACGTTTAATGTGACGCAGAAAAAAGGCGATGATAAGCTGACGCTCAATGCGATCTTAAATCAGCGCTCGCAGGATGTGTTGGCGGCGAACAACTGGAATGTGTGCCAGTATGCGGTGCTTATGCATATGCTTGCGCAGGTATGCGATATGCAGGTGGGCGAACTGGTGCATGTGATTGCCGATGCGCATATTTATGACCGCCATGTGCCGATCATCAAGGAACTGATCACAAGAGAGCAGCATCCGGCACCGAAGTTTTGGCTGAATCCAGAGATCAAGGATTTCTACCAGTTTACAACCGATGATATCAAGGTTACGGACTATGTAACCGGTCCGCAGATTAAAAATATACCAATTGCTATTTAAAATGTTCCAAGGGAGGACAGCAAAGTTATGAATCTTATTGCAGCAGTTGATCGCAACTGGGCGATCGGTAAGAACAATGAATTGTTAGTACGCATTCCGATGGATCAGAAGTTCTTTCGGGAGACAACCACGGGTAAAGTCGTCGTGATGGGGCGGAGGACCTTAGAGAGTTTTCCGAATGGTCTTCCGCTGAAAAACCGCACAAATATCGTGTTGACACACAACCCGAATTATGCGGTAGGGGGTGCCATCATCGTTCATTCAC
>CAKRKX010000093.1 GCA_934358675.1 uncultured Agathobacter sp.
GCATATTTTTCTGGTAACGTGTTATGAGGATGAAGTAATAGGATTTACTTCATTGAACGCATACGCGGATGGGTATGACATTGGGTACGGCTTTCTTGACCGTTTTCAGGGCAAGGGCTATGCTGCCGAAAGCTTATCTGCGATTGCGGAGTATGCAAAAGGATTAGGTGCGCGCAAATTGTATGCGGGTACGGCAATCAAAAACTTGCCGTCGATGGCATTGCTGAAACGCCTTGGATTTACGCTTGTCGGAACGGAACAGGTTTCTTTCCATAAGGATGAGCAGGGCAATGATATCTGCTTTGAGGGAGGAAATTTCGAAAAAGTACTATGAAAATATATGAAGTAGAAACACGAAATGATGCGCTGATACAAAATCTGCTCACAGTCTGGGAATCGTCAGTGCGCGCCACGCACGTATTCCTGTCGGATGCGGAGATTGCTCAGATTAAAGAATATGTTCCGCAGGCATTGACCTGAGTGCAAAAATGATTGCGGAGGCGCAGAAGCGCAACGCAGGAAGTAATAATTTCCTCGGATGTGAGGTGAGAAACACTATGGATTTAACACAGCTTTCGAAAAAATATAAATGCAGGAGATTAAACGATTCTGATATTGATGCCATCTATGATCTTTGTGTCAGGAATTCTCTTTATTATGAATATTGTCCGTCGGATGCGACGAAAGAGAGCATTGCGAAGGATATGTTGGCACTTCCGCCCAATACGGAACCTGGGCAAAAGTATTATACAGGCTTTTTTGCAGACAATCGTTTGGTTGCGGTTCTGGATCTGATTGATGGCTATCCGCAACAGGATATCGCATACATAGGTTTTTTTATGGTGGATGTTGCGTTTCAGCACAGTGGTATCGGTTCGGAAATCATATCGACTGTATCGGAATATTTGTGCTCAAATGGATATTCTTCTATTCGATTGGCATGGATAAAAGGAAATCCTCAGGCAGAGCATTTTTGGAGGAAGAATGGCTTTGTGCCGATCAAAGAGACATCCGCTTCAGTGGCAGATGTGGTGATCCTTGCGGAGAGAATATTGTAAATTAATAAGAAAAGGTACCACAAAGAGGTAGAAGTTAATCTTGCAAAAATAATTCAAACAGAAGTTACTTTTGCAAAACGGAAGTTAAATTTGCTATTTACCCCGCTATTTGCCTTATGGTCGGATTCACTCATAAAAATGTGTCAATCACAATATAATTCCCTCATAAAAATGTGAAAATCAAGAAAAAATGGCTCATAAAAATGTAAAGGGAATATCTTCTAGGCATACAAGATGAATTGTGCGGCCCCATGATGCTGCTCGTGAAAGCACAAGTTTGCAAGTGATTTATGCGGTGTCAAATTGTTTTGACATTGATAGATAACAAATTTGTATTCGGTGCGGCAATCGCGGTTGCAGTATTGATGTTGGGTGAGGTGCTCATCCACTTAATCGGATGATTGCAAAAAGCATATCCCTCGGGCTATAATAAACATAGTCTGAGGACTTTTTATGCCTAAATACAGAGAAAGAGGGATAAGAGATAACATGACAGAAAAAGAGAAAATGCTTGCCGGAAAGATTTACGATCCGAGCGATAAAACATTAGACGAATTACGAGTAAAGGCACATAGATTATCACAGATGTACAACCATACTTATGATACGGATGCGGAGAAACGCAAGGAAATCATGGCGGAACTGCTTCCGAACTGTGGGAAAGACACGTATTTGCAGGGACCGGTCTATTTTGATTATGGTGTATTTACGACAATGGGCAGCAAGTGTTTTGCAAACTTTAATTTTACCGTGCTGGATACCTGTCCGGTGACCATCGGCGATAATGTATTTTTCGGACCGAATTGTACGATCGCAACACCGATGCATCCGTTCCGTTGGCAGGAGCGCAATATGAAGTTTAAGGAAGACGGTACAGCGTACGATGACGAATACGGGAAACCGATCACAATCGGTTCCAACTGCTGGATCGCCAGCAATGTTGTCATCACCGGAGGCGTCACGATCGGTGAAGGCTGCGTGATCGGAGCGGGAAGCGTTGTAACGCGAGATATTCCGGCAAACTCACTGGCTGCTGGCAATCCGTGCAGAGTAATCCGTGAGATCACAGAGAAGGATTCCATTCAGAATATGCCGGAATTGTGGTAGGCTATCTGTAATTACGGGAAATAAAGGAGCACAACATGAAGATACAAAGCGTTGCAGTCCTTGGTGCGGGAGCGGTCGGCTCCTATGTGATCTGGGGACTTTCGGAGAAAAATGATATCAAACTCGGAGTGATCGCGGAGGGTGAGCGTGCCGAGCGGCTTAAGAAAGGTTGTAAGATTAATGACGTGACCTATCATCCCGAGGTGTGGAAACCGCAGGAGGCGCATGGTGTCGATCTGTTGATCGTCTGCTTAAAATACGGTGCTTTGCCGGGCGCATTGGATAGCATTCGTGCCATCGTTGGCGAAAATACGATCGTTATGAGCCTGATGAACGGCGTGGACAGTGAGGACATTATCGCGGAAGCCGTCGGTGCATCGCATATGATCTATTCCGTCATCAAGGTGGCTTCTCACAAAGAGGGCGACGGCTATTATTTTGTGGCGCAGACAACGATCGGCATTATATTCGGCGAACTTCAGGTTCCGTATGAGAGCGAGCGCGTACAGGCAATCGAAGCGCTTTTTGCGGATACGGGCATTCATTATCGCTCTACGGAATTTGCAAGGGAGGAGATATGGAGCAAGTTCCGCCTGAATGTGTGCAACAATCTGCCACAGGCGATTCTTGGTGCGGGTGTTGGCTGTTATGCGGACAGCGAGCATATGAAGGCAATCAGTGACGGACTTCGCAGCGAGCTTGAAGCGGTTGCTGCCGCAAAAGGCATCGATATGAGCAAGATGGAAGCATCTTCGAAGCATGGAAGTCCGGTGCGTGCATCGGCGAAGTTCTCGACTTTGCAGGATATTGAAGCGGGACGACACACGGAGATCGATATGTTTTCCGGTGCTTTGATGCGCATGGGCAGGGAGTTGGGAATCCCGACACCGTATAATGAATACACCTACCATATGATCAAGGCATTGGAAGAGAAGAATGACGGCAGATTCGATTACAGCGGAAAGAATGATAAGATGACCTGGTCGAAGTAAACTTGCTTGACGAAACGCGAAAAGTAACCGATAATGGCAGAAAAGGAGGAAAACCGGATGCTTGAAAATAAGATAGGGTTGACAAGTTCTGCGGATCTTGCGCGTGAAGAGGAACGTATCAGCAAGAAGAAGGCTGTCGAATTATTTGAAAAAGGCATTCTGGACGATCTTCCTGCAGGAGTGTTTTCAACGCTGCAAGTGATACATCGATATCTGTTTGAAGATATATATCCGTTTGCCGGGAAAATACGCACGGTAAATGTTGCGAAAGGCAATTTTCGTTTCGCTCCGCTTATGTATTTGCAGGCGGCACTTGATAACATCGATAAAATGCCGCAATCGAATTTTGATGAGATTGTTGAGAAATATGTTGAGATGAACATTGCACATCCGTTCCGGGAAGGAAACGGTCGCAGTACACGCATCTGGCTGGATCATATTTTAAAAACCGAGATCGGCAAAGTGGTTGACTGGAGCAAGGTGGATAAGGAAGATTATTTACTGGCAATGGAGCGCAGTCCGATCAAAGATATTGAGATCAAATATCTTCTGAAAAATGCTCTGACGGATGAGATCGATAGCCGGGAGGTCTATATGAGGGGCATTGATCATAGTTACTACTATGAAGGCTATACTACATTTAAGACAGAAGAATTATAAATGAATGATGGAAAATTATAGTAGATGGGACTTTGTTCCATCTATTTTTGACTAGAAAAACGAATGATGGTTTCACAAAAAATTATGTATAAAAGATAGGAAGATATGGTTTTCATTGGGAACATTTGTGATATGATAAATTTAAATCGTTAAAAAAGCGGTAATCATTACATTACGGGCATCTGAGCGTGAAAGAGGTGCAGGAGAATAAACGCAAATATACATTAGGAGGGGCTGATTTTATGTGGTTTGTATTTGCATTATTATCGGCAGTGTTTGCTGCATTGACATCTATTTTGGCAAAAGTGGGTATTGAGGGAGTGAATTCCAACCTTGCGACAGCAATTCGAACCGTCGTCGTTGTTGTGATGGCCTGGGGCATGGTTTTTTTGACCAATGCACAGAATGGCATTTCACAGATCGGTAAGAAGAGTTGGATATTTTTAATTCTATCCGGACTTGCAACCGGAGCATCCTGGTTATGCTATTATCGTGCGTTGCAGCTGGGACAGGCATCAAAGGTTGTGCCAATTGATAAATTAAGCGTTGTGATTACTTTGATTCTTGCGTTTGTCTTTCTGCATGAGGACTTTACGATGAAATCCCTTATTGGTTGTGTGTTGATTGGCGCAGGAACATTGATTATGGTTCTTTGATTCGGAAGGAGGAAAAGATGAAACGGATCCAGGGGGTTCAGCTGATGGAGGGCAGCAATGAGGAGATGCTTCCGGGGTTTACGCCGGAATTTCCGTACATTGCGTCCTGTGTCGATTTATATCCGAATATTACAGCCCCGATTCCGTGGCATTGGCATCGTGCGGTAGAACTTTTTTATATGAATCGAGGTACACAGGAATATACGACACCTCACGGAACATGGGTTTTTCCAGAGGGGTCAGGTGGGATTGTCAATTCCAATGTGTTACATGTCTCACGGGTATTGCTTGGGGATGAGAATGAGCGTCCGGAAGAGTGGATTCATTTGTTTGATCCGGATTTTCTGTCTGGTGAACATGGAAGCCGGATGGAGACGAAGTATATTCTTCCGCTGTCCGCAGCACCTGGAGTAGAGATGATCCCGTTGTATCCGGAGAATCCGAAGCATAAAAAAATACTTGATGTATTGCGGGATTCCTTTGCGATATCGGAGGATGAGTGGGGATATGAGTTTAAGCTCCGGGCAGTGCTCAGCGACATCTGGCTGGAACTTCTTGAAGTTGCCGGTCCGATGATTGATCCGTCGGCAAAGGGCAAGGAATCGGATGACAAAATTAAGATGTTAATGGTGTATATTCATGAGCATTATGCAGAATCCATTTCCGTGGATCAATTGGCAGAACTGGCGCATATCAGCAGACGTGCGTGTTTCCGGCTTTTTCAGGAAAATCTGCACATGACGCCGGTCGAGTATATTCGAAATTACCGTTTGCAGAAGGCCTGTTATCTGCTCGCGGAGAGTGAGGATACAATCACACAGATTGCATACAGTTGCGGACTTGGTTCAAGCAGTTATTTTGGAAAAACATTTCGCGAAAAATTCGGATGTTCCCCACTGGAATATCGAAAACGCTGGAATAATCAGATATAGAAAAAATAATCCTCGGAATGATGAAGTAAGTTCCGGGGATTATTTTAATGACTTCGCTTACTAAGCGAAGAAGGATGTTTATATAATGAATCTGCAGAGTAATCTGAATCACGCATTTCACACGACACTGCTCATTATATCGTTTATAAATCGGGAAATATCAGATCATAACTTCATATACACTTCGAAGCGGTGTCATGCCGTACGATTCGTAAGCGCATACAGCATCCTTGTTGTAGCTCCACACAGTCAGATCGACTCGATGGGCACCCATTTTTTTTGCGCGTTTCTGCACTTCCTGAAAAAGCGCTTTTCCGATTCCCTTTCTTCGATGCGGTTCGTCGACAACAAGAAGATCAATGTATGCAGTCTTGCTTTCGTCTGATCCCTCTTTGCCAAGCAGGGAGACAAAGCAACATCCGAGGATATCCCGATGTTTTTGTGCAAGAATTGAGATGACAGTCGGGCTGTCAACAAGATTTTCATAACATTCTTGTGTCATGTACTGATTCGCCGGTGAGAACATATCCGGCCGATTGGACACATCCATCTGATGAATCTGTAACAGCAGTCGGTCAACTTCTGCATAATCCGATTTTTTCATATTCCGAATTAACATTTTCCACACCACCTTGTTATCTTTTTTATCATTCTCGGGTTTCTATTTATTCTTTTTTATCATTATAGTGTGTAAAGTGCCATGTAGAATATATGATTTGCGTCGCAAAATATTACAATTGCGCCAAAATAGGAAACGGTACGATTTTTCCTTTTGACATTCTTAGTGGCGGGATCGTAGCATTAGTCGGATTCCTATAAGAAGCAGTGTAGAGAAAATAATGCCGTTCCGCCTTTTGGCAGACCATCATGATCAGCAGAATCCAGAATATTTTCATTCGAAGCAGATCTTTTACTTTCATTCCGGATACGCCCTCTTTAAACAATGGGGCAATCGGAAGAATAAGAACGCTTGCGCGGACATCAAAATTAGTATAGGATAGTTGATATACAGCGTCAGCCGGGCGATACCTCAAAGAGGTACCGCAATATGCCGAAGGCAATTCCAAATGGGCTGATGTTCCAAATACGGAGGAAACAAGCATGGAAGAATTTAAGAATAAGGAAGCGTTTGACGCATACTGGAACGAAAATTACGTTCCGCTTACTTACGAGGATGTCAAAGAGGCCTATGAGGATTTTGTAAAGTCTGCGGACAAGCATATTTTCATCCCGGATTATGAGGAAGCCGGCTGCATCAACAGAGAGGATTTTATGGAGAATTTGTCGCAGGCGGCACAGTTTACGTTTCAGGACAGCCTGACCGAGGCTTTTTACGACAAGAATCCGGATCTGTACGAGACGGCATTTGCAATCTTTGAGGAAGCACAGATGAACGGAACGAACGACGGCAATATTGCGGCGACTTTCCACGAGGAGTACCAGCGTCTGTACAACGAATTTCTGCTTGCAATGTTTGATGCTGCATTTTAATTGAGAAGGGAGATTTTACCTTGGCAACACTTGGCAATCCGAAGAATACCATCGAGGTATTACAAAAATACAATTTTAATTTTCAGAAGAAATTCGGACAGAATTTCCTGATCGATACGCGGGTGCTCGAGGAGATCATCGATGCGGCGCAGATCACGAAGGATGATTTTGTGCTGGAGATCGGACCGGGAATCGGAACAATGACGCAGTATCTGTGTGAGACAGCGCGCGAAGTGGTCGCTGTGGAAATTGATACCAACCTGATTCCGATTCTAAAGGACACACTTTCCGCATATGATAATGTAGAAGTTTTAAATCAGGATATTTTAAAAGTCGATATCGCGTCTCTCGCGAAGGAGCGCAACAACGACCGGCCGATCAAGGTGGTGGCGAATCTGCCATATTACATTACAACCCCGATCATCATGGGGCTTTTTGAAAGTCATGTACCGATCGACAGCATCACGATCATGGTGCAGAAGGAAGTTGCGGACCGCATGCAGGAAGGCCCGGGAAGCAAGGAGTATGGCGCATTGTCGCTTGCTGTGCAGTATTATGCAAAGCCTGAGATCGTTGTCAACGTGCCGCCGAGCTGTTTTATGCCGCAGCCGAAAGTCGGCAGCGCGGTCATTCGTCTGACACGCCACGAGCAGTCACCGGTACAGGTTGATAACGAAAAACTGATGTTTCAGGTGATCCGTGCATCGTTCAATCAGCGCAGAAAAACGCTTGCGAACGGACTGAACAATTTCGGAAGCTTCGGACTCGGCAAAGAAGAGATCCAGGCATGCATCGAAGAACTCGGTGTGCCGGTCAACATCCGGGGCGAGGCACTTTCACTCGAGCAGTTTGCCGAACTTGCAAATATTATCAACCGGCACAGACAATAAGCGAATTCTGTATAAAATCCGCGGGGCTGGAAATACTGTCATCAAAGACTAAATGATGATGGAGGAAAGCCCTATGAAAAAACAACAGTATGTAGCCGCTGTCGCCTGTCTTGCGGCGGGAGTGATCGGATTTGTAAGTGTATATGCAACAGAAAAGGCCCAGGAGCGCAAAAATGAGATCGCGCAGGAGCAGACGATCGTAGCGACGGAACAGATTTCTGCGGCATCAAACGAACTTGAGGCGCAGAGCAGCAAAGACGCAAAGGATGCGATCAAAAAGGCGCAGATCGCCAAGGCGGCAGAGGAAGAGAAGAAAGCAGAGCAGGAAGTTAAGACCGAAGAAACGAAGAAGGAACCGGAGGCCAAGCCGACCGTGGCTGCAGAAACGTTGCATTTTGACACGGAAAAAGGCATTGCATGGCCGATCGAAGGCGAAATCCTTCTCGATTACAGCATGGATCAGACCATCTATTTTCCGACACTCGAGCAGTATCGCTGTAACCCGGCGCTGGTGATCGAGGGTGCGGTCA
>CAKRKX010000094.1 GCA_934358675.1 uncultured Agathobacter sp.
CTTATCTCCCATGGAGAAGACTTCCACACCCTGCTTCTCTCCGTTGATCTGCAACTGTTCGATTGCAGCCGGACGATACACATCACATGCAGCAAGAAGTGTTTTCTTACCTTTTGTCTTAAGCTTGCCTGCGATCTTGGCGGTCGTTGTCGTCTTACCGGCACCCTGTAAACCAACCATCATAATGACCGTCAGTTCCTTGCCCGGGCGAAAAGCGATCTCCGTTGTCTCGGAGCCCATGAGATTTACCATCTCTTCGTTTACGATCTTGATCACCATCTGTCCCGGATTGAGTCCGCTCATAACATCCTGACCGATCGCGCGCTCCTGCACATCCTTGACAAACTTCTTAACGACTCTAAAGTTAACATCCGCTTCGAGCAGAGCCATCTTGACTTCACGGAGTGCCGTCTTGACATCATCCTCGGTCAGTCTGCCCTTGCTGCGCAGATTCTTAAATACATTCTGCAGTTTTTCGGAAAGACTGTCAAATGCCATCCTACAACTCCTCTATAATCTGATTCGATATTGCCTCTATCCGCTCCACAAGCTGTTCATCCTTTGACTCATGGAACTGTTCAGTCAATGTGTGAATGGTCTCCACATCCTTCTTAACGGATAAGAACTTTCTTACCAAATGAAGCTTCTGTTCGTAATCAGCCAGCTTCTTGTTACATCGCTTGATCATGTCCGCAACACCCTGTCTGCTGATTCCCTCCTCACCGGCAATCTCACCGAGCGAGAGATCGTTAAACACGAAGTCTTCATAGATACGGCGCTGATGTTCGTTCAACAGTTCGCCATAAAAATCATATAAATAGGTCTGTTCTAATTTTTCTTCCACATCAATCACCTTGGATACTTTACCATAACATAAAAAAGGTGTCAAGTATTTTTTCTTGACACCTCACATTTTTCTTAATACTCATGATTTCTCCGTTCTTCGAACTCTCGAAATCATAACAGACATGCGCAATCCGGACTGATCGTCCTACTTGCTTATGTCCGTTTATCCGTCAAATAAATAAGCAGCTTTGCCTGCAAGCAGTCATGCTGCTTATTTGCTTAACGGAAGTATTCGCTCAGATCATCGTTCTCACGATCTTCGGCATATATCCGGCCTTCTCCAAAGCCTTAAGGATCTGGTTCTTGTGATCCGTTCCGAAGCACTCCAGCGTGATCCGAAGCTCCACTGCCGCATTGCGGTTCGTGGATACAAACTGGTTGTGCTCAAGCTTGATGACGTTACCCTGCTCCTTCGCAAGACGGTCCGCAACCTTTGCAAGCTCGCCCGGCTTATCCGGAAGAAGTACGGAAACGGTAAAGATACGGTCACGGAAGATCAGTCCCTGCTGTACAACAGAAGACATTGTGATGACATCCATATTGCCGCCGCTGAGGATAGAAACCACTCTCTTATCCTTCACATCCAGATGCTTTAAGGCGGCAACGGTCAGAAGTCCGGAATTCTCAACAACCATCTTGTGATTTTCCACCATATCAAGGAAGCTTACCACAAGCTCATCATCGGTTACGGTGATAATGTCATCGAGATTCTTCTGAATATATGGGAAGATATTGCTTCCCGGTGTCTTTACGGCAGTACCGTCTGCAATCGTGTTGACGCTCGGAAGTGTTGTCACCTTGCCTGCCTCAAACGAAGCCTGCATACAGTTGGCGCCTGCCGGCTCCACACCGATGACTTTGATCTTCGGGTTGAGAAGCTTTGCCAGTGTCGATACGCCGGTTGCCAGTCCGCCGCCACCGATCGGAACAAGAATATACTCGACAAGCGGAAGCTCTTTGAAGATCTCCATCGCGATCGTTCCCTGTCCGGTCGCTACCGCAAGATCGTCAAAAGGATGAATGAAGGTGTATCCGTTCTTCTCTGCAAGCTCCAAAGCATGTGCGCATGCCTCATCGTACACATCTCCGTATAATACAACCTCTGCGCCGTAGCTCTTCGTGCGGTTTACCTTGATCAGAGGTGTTGTGGTCGGCATTACAATAACCGCTTTGCAGCCGTAGCACTTTGCAGCGTAAGCCACACCCTGCGCATGGTTTCCTGCAGAAGCGGTAATGAGTCCCTTCGCTCTCTCCTCATCGGTCAGTGTGCTGATCTTGTAGTAAGCGCCTCTTACCTTGTAGGCTCCGGTGAACTGCATGTTCTCCGGCTTTAAATAAACCTTGTTTCCGGTCTGCTCGCTTAAAAAGTCACTGTACACAAGCTTTGTCTCAAGTGTGACCTCTTTGACCTTCTCGCTGGCCTCCTCAAATTTATCAAGTGTCAACATGTTCCTATTCCTCCTCGTTTCCGTCACTGTCCTTCTTATCCTTTACGTCAAACAACGCATTTACAAATTCATCCGAATCAAATTTCTGCAGGTCATCGATTGTCTCGCCGACACCGATGTACTTCACCGGCACCGCAAGCTCCGACTGGATTGCCACAGCGATACCGCCTTTTGCCGTACCGTCCATCTTCGTTAAAACGATACCGGAAATTTTAGCTACATCGGAAAATTCCTTCGCCTGTACCAAAGCGTTCTGTCCGGTTGTCGCATCGAGTACAACCAGCGTCTCGCGGTATGCATCCGGATATTCCTTCTCCAGAATGCGGTTGATCTTGCCAAGCTCATTCATCAGATTCTTCTTATTATGAAGTCTTCCCGCCGTATCAACAAGAAGCACATCCGCGTTGCGCGCCTTGGCTGCCGCTGTCGCATCGTAGACGACTGCGCCCGGGTCCGCACCTTCCGTTCCACCGATCATCTCCACTCCGGAGCGGTTCGCCCACTCCTTAAGCTGATCACCGGCTGCCGCACGGAACGTATCCGCACCGGCAAGGATGACTTTCTTTCCCTGACTCTTTAACTTGCCGGCAAGCTTTCCGACCGTCGTTGTCTTTCCGACGCCGTTGACACCGATCACAAGAACGACGGACTTCTCATTTTCGAAACGGTATGCCGTCTCCTCGACTTTCATCTGCTCCTTGATACTGTCGATCAGAAGCTGCTTACACTCTGCCGGATCCTTGATATGATTCTCCTTCACCTTGGCACAAAGATCGTCAAGGATCGCCTCGGTCGCTTTCACACCGAGATCGCCCATGATCAGGATTTCTTCAAGTTCCTCGTAGAATTCCTCATCGATTTTGGAAAATCCGCTGAATACCGCATCAATTCCGGATACAATATTATCTCTCGTCTTTGTCAGTCCCGCTACCAGGCGGCTGAAAAAGCCTTTCTTTTCCTCGCTCATTCATCTGTCCTTTCTGCCCTGTCATCATCGACACAACGCACGTCCGCCGGAACGTGATACGTCATGTTTTACCCTTCATCCGGTTTACTTCATTTATTCTGTCAGATCATTCTCGATCAGGTTGACCGATACGAGCGTCGAAACGCCCTTCTCCTGCATTGTGATTCCATAGAGTCGGTCCGCCGCAGCCATCGTACCGCGTCGATGCGTAATAACGATAAACTGTGTATTCTTCGTCAATTTATTCAGATAACTTGCAAAACGCGTAACGTTCGAATCGTCAAGCGCAGCCTCGATCTCGTCCAACAGACAGAATGGCGACGGCTTCAACGCCTGAATTGCAAACAGTAATGCGATCGCAGTCAAAGCCTTCTCTCCACCGGAAAGCTGCATCATGTTCTGTAACTTCTTTCCCGGCGGCTGTGCGATAATACGGATGCCGCACTCTAAGATATCCTCATCCTCAACCAGCTCAAGTGTTCCGTGTCCGCCACCGAAGAGGTGCTTAAACGACGCGTCAAACTCCTTCTGGATCTCTCCGAATTTCTCCGAGAACTGCTTACGCATTCCATTGTCGAGATCCTCAATAATACCAACCAGCGTCTGCTCTGCCTCAACAAGATCATCATGCTGTCCCTTTAAGAACTGATAGCGCTCCGACACTTCCTTGTATTCCTCGATCGCATTGACATTGACATCACCGAGCTTACGGATCTCGTCCTTGACCTCGGCAACCATCTTCTTTAACGCGGTCAGATCATCGTAGATGTCATTCTGCAGCTCCAGTGCCGCATGCGGTGTCAATTCGTATTCTTCCCATAGGTAATTCGTCTGGTACTCGCCGGCTTCCTTTAACTTTTCTCGCTGGTTGTTCAGACGGAAGATCTCCTTATCGAGATCGTTACAGCGCTTGGAAATTTCTTCCTGTTTCTGGAAAAAGCCTCTGTAATCGGCAGACATCTGTTCCTTCTTTGCAACGCTCTCTTTTAACTCGTCCTCAAGCTTTCCGTGTGATTCGCCGGAAGCAGCGATCGTCTTTTTAATCTCCTCGATATCCTGCTGCTTTTTCCTGGCGTCTTCCTTGGACTGTTTTGCATTCTCCACCAGTTCGGCACGCTCCGCATCAAACTTCTCAACCTCACTGTTGATTCGCTCAATATTGACCTGCGCGAATTCTACCTTCTGACGGATATTTGCAGTCTCAAGCTGAATGTTGGACAATTTCTGGGAAGCCTCATTTTCGAGTTTGGCCTGTTCTTCAAGTGTTTTCTGGAAGGCAGCGGCTTCCTCGTTGATCTCCCGCTCACGCTTCTTGGAGTACTCGATCTCATCGAGGATCTGCTTCTTGTTATTATCGATCTCCTCGATCTGCTGTTCGATCTGCGCCTTTTCTCCCATCAATCCGGTGAATACAGCCTCGCTCTCATTGCGCTGCTGCTTCGCCTGATCCACATTCATCTTCGCAGTGTTCTGAAGCAGATACTTCTGCTGCAACGTCTCCTTCGCCTCTTCAAGTTCATCCGCATTGAGCTCGATCGCGGTCTGAATATCCTCTCTGCGGTTCTTCAGATCCGAAAGTTCCTTCCGGATGGATTCCACTTTCTTTTCCAGTTCCTCGATCTCACGCTTTCTTGCAAGAAGATTCGACGAATTCTTGAATGCACCACCGGTCATGGAACCGCCCGGGCTTAAATACTCGCCCTCTAGCGTAACAATATGTAAACTGTAATGATTCTTCTTTGCCAAAGCGATCGCATGGTCGATCGTATCCACGACAAGCACGCGTCCCAAGAGATAGGCAGCTACTTCATCGTATTTCTTATCGCATTTCACCAGCCGGTTTGCGATACCGAGCACCCCCTCTTCATCAAGCAGTGTCTCGTTCTTCGGATTCCCCTTCGCGCTCACACTCGTCAACGGAAGGAATGTCGCACGTCCGAGACGATTCTGCTTCAAAAAGCCGATCATCTTCTTTGCCGTAGTTTCATCCTCAGTCACGATATTCTGGATATTACCGCCTAAAGCTGTCTCGATCGCTGTCTCGTACTTCTTCTCCACCTGGATCAGATCCGACACAACGCCGAGAAGTCCCGGATTGGAACTTTTCTGCTCCATGACTTTGCGGATACTGTTTCCGTATCCGTCGTAACGCTCCGCAATATTTTTCAGTGATTCGAGTCTCGACTGCTGCTTGTGGAATGCTGTCTGGTTTTCCTCAAGCTTTTGTCCGTTCTCACGAAGCTTATGACGCCACTCTTTTTCTTTTTGCGTCAATTCTTCTTCTTTTTTCTTTAACTCAATGATCTCCAGACTTACCGCCTCAAGATCCTTCTGGTAATCCGCAAGGACTGTATTTAAGTCCGCTTCCTGCGTCTTTCGGTCAAGCAGTCGCTTGCCAAGCTCCGCCTTGCGGATATTGATCTGCTCGAGCATGGTATCGAAACGCTGCTGCTTCGACTGGATGCCCGCTTTATTGTTCAGTAATTCGTATAATTCTTTCTGTCCATTCTCGATGCCCTGATTACAGCGTGCGATCTCCTGCTGCACTTCGGTCAGTTTTGCCTGTGCCTCGTCCTGACGCTTCTGCACTTCGGCTAACTGCTCATCGAGTTTTTCTTTCTCAGCGACGTAAGTAGCGCTTGATTTGCTACGCTCCGCCTTCTCCTGATCGATTGCATCGAGTCGGCTCTGCAGATGCTCGTCCGTCATCTCCGCCGTATGGATCTGCTCGGTCAAGATCTGGATCTGGCTTTCTAACTTCTCCTTCATCACAGACGTATTGCTGATATTCTCACGGATGGAATTAATCTTCTCATCCATCTCAGTCATACTTTGTCCGAGCTGTTCGTACTCCTGACGGATCTTCTCATAGTCCGCATTGCTCTCTTTGAGCTGCGCATCCGCGATCTGAAACTTTTCTTCTACTTCTTTCTGCTGCTCGCTGATCTGCTCCGACTCAAGAAGATACATATTGACATCGTACTCTTTGAGTTCGCTTTTCTTCTTCAGATAGGTCTTCGCTTTTTCCGACTGGCGTTCCAAAGGTCCGACCTGTCGCTCCAGCTCGGCAAGAATATCGTTGACGCGAACAAGATTGTCGCGCTCGCTTTCCAGCTTCTTCTGTGCGGTCGCTTTGCGCTTTTTGAACTTCACAATTCCGGCAGCCTCATCGAAGAGTTCTCGTCTCTCCTCCGGCTTACCGCTCAGGATACGGTCGATCTGTCCCTGTCCGATGATCGAGTAACCTTCCTTACCGATACCGGTATCATAGAAAAGCTCCGACACCTGTTTCAGGCGACACGGATTGCCGTTGATCAGATACTCACTCTCGCCCGAACGGTACAGACGTCTCGCCACGGTGACTTCCTCAAAATCGATTGCCAGCTGATGATCCGAATTGTCCAGCGTGATCGCCACATAGGCATAACTGAGCGGCTTACGGTTCTCGGTTCCCGCAAAGATGACATCCTGCATGGAAGAACCTCGAAGCTGCTTAACCGACTGCTCACCGAGCACCCAGCGCACCGCATCCGCAACGTTGCTCTTGCCACTGCCGTTCGGTCCTACGATTCCCGTAATTCCCTTATGAAAATCAAATACAATCTTGTTGGCAAACGATTTAAATCCGTGTACCTCAATGCTTTTTAAATACATGTTTCACTCCCTTTTTCGGCACGCATGGAAAGCAAGGCGCGATACGCCGCTTCCTGCTCTGCCGCTTTCTTCGTATGTCCGGATCCGGATCCGATCACGCGCTCGCCGATGCGCGCCTCGACCGTAAAACTCTTGTTGTGATCCGGTCCCTCCTCGTGGATCAGTACATACGTAAGCTGTTCATGCTCTCCCTGCACGACTTCCTGCAGGATAGTCTTGCTATCATAAAAGAGCTGCTTGTGTTCAATATCCGTTAATATGTATTTTAACACAAACTCTTTTGCATTAGCAAAACCACCATCCAAATAGATTGCTCCGATCACTGCCTCAAGCGCATCGGACAGAATCGACTTACGTCCACGCCCTCCGGTCTGATCCTCGCCCTTGCCAAGGCGCAGGTAATCGCCAAGATTGATCTCTCTTGCACAGATTGCAAGTGTCGGCTCACACACAATGCTTGCACGAAGCTTCGTCAGTTCGCCCTCCGGCTTGTCCTGATAATTCTTATACAGAAAATCGCTGGAGATGATTTCCAAGACCGCATCTCCCAAGAACTCCAGACGCTCATTATCCGACAGCTTTTTCATATGCTTCTCATTTGCATAAGAGCTGTGCGTCAAAGCCTGCATAAGCAGCTTTTCATCCGTAAAATGATATCCGATCTTCTGCTGAAATTCTTTTGGTTCTTTCATAATTCATATCCTTTCTGCCAGCAGCATTCCCGCCAGAAGGAATTTCAAATGTATTTCCTATACAGCGAGAAAAGGAGTCCTTTGCCGGACTCCTTAACACTACTTAGCTTTAGTTATTATTCAGTGCATTCTTGATTGCTTCAACCGCATCCGCTACTGTAACAATTTTTTCAGCCTCCTCATTCGGAATCTCAATATCAAATTCTTCCTCAAGGCCCATAATAATCTGAAATACATCAAGCGAATCCGCTCCAAGGTCATCGATGAATGTTGTATCCATCGTGATCTCATTCTCGTCTACGTTTAATACCTCAACAATAATCTTTTTTAGCTTTTCAAATTCCATGACTGCTCTTCCTTTCTACTCTTCTGTTTTTGCTTCTGTTGTAACAATCTTTTCTTTAATAATCTCGTTGATATTCTCCTGACGGAATGTCACACACTGGAAAATGGAATTGGTGATCTCCTTCGCCTTAGAGCTTCCATGTGTCTTCACAACAAGTCCGTTCAGTCCGAGAAGCGGCGCTCCGCCGTACTCACTTGCATCAAAAGCCTTCAATGTCTTCTTCAATGCCGGCAGCGCAAGTGCAGCTCCGATCTTACTCTTAAGTGTAC
>CAKRKX010000095.1 GCA_934358675.1 uncultured Agathobacter sp.
GGTGCACACCAGCCTACACCGTGTGTAAATCCTGAAATGTCCTCAATTTTCTTAGAATGAACCCATTTTCCTTCTTCCGGGATAGGAGCTGGCTCATGTTTTGCGCCCTTAGCTACAGGACACATGTTTTCAACTTCCTTTGTGTAAATCATCTTAAGACTCCTTTCGCATGTTAATTGTATATGATAAACTCTGTTACCATTTTGACATACCCTAAGTATTTTTGCATATTTTTTTTCATAAGTCTAGTACTTATTGGCACTTTTTTTCGTACATCCCCGATTTTTCGTCTTAGTTCGACTCTTTTTTCACAACGTGATGCGCATCTTTAAAAATATGCTCCATCGGAATCACCCCACGCACGCAGGAAAGCGGATACACGTTGCAATGTCTTCCGATGACCGTTCCCGGATTTAAGACGGAGTTGCATCCCACTTCCACATAATCTCCGAGCATGGCACCGAATTTCTTAAGTCCTGTTTCAATCTCCTCGCCGGAATCCAGCTTATCCTTGACCACAACAAGTGTTTTATCCGACTTCACATTTGAAGTGATTGAGCCGGCACCCATATGCGACTTATAGCCCAAAATAGAATCCCCGACATAATTATAATGAGGAACCTGAACGGAATTAAAAATAATGACATTCTTGAGTTCCGTAGAGTTTCCGACCACAGAACCCTTTCCTACGATAGCACTGCCTCGGATGAATGCGCACTGACGAACCTCTACGTCCTCATCAATAATTAAAGGTCCATTTAAGCTGGCGGTCGGTGCAATCGTCGCACTCTTGGCAACCCAGATATCTTCGCCTCTCTTCTCATACACATCCGGATCAAGTGTCGGTCCGATCTGTCGGATCAGATCCGAGATACCTTTTAAAGCCTCCCACGGGTACGTAAACTGCGCCAGATACTCTCCGGCGATCGTCTGTGTCAGATCATAAAGATTTGCAATTTTTGCCTGTTCCATTTTTGTTACTCCTCTCTAAAAAATTTATTCTATTCTTAATTATTTATACCGATTCAGGCACTTCTGGTTTATTTTCCGTCTTTGCCTCAGTCGTCTCCTCTTGTGCAGATTCGTGTTTCTGCTCGTCTACCCCGGTCCCCTGTGTCTCCTCCGGCAGAGACCGTTCCACATGCTTTTCCGTTTCTTCCGGTTCCCCCGGATTGTCAAAATCGAAAGAAATCTGCTCGCTTTCGTATTTCAGGCATGTATCAAACACATTGCCCGCCTTGGATGTAAAACCGGTAATCTTGTGTTTCGTCTTTCCCGTTGTAAGAAGTTCATTCATGACATCTTCTGACAACTCCACCTTTGCGACGGTATGCCAGATCTTAAATCCACATTCACATTCATAGCGCCACTGTGATTTCATCAACAACTTGCCGCAGCGCGGACAGGCCACCTTCGTCTCCACCGGCTTCGGTTTCTCCGGAAAATCAAATGTAATGTCCCCGTCCTCTGTCAGTTTGAGTGGAGCATCAAACTTCATTCCGGTCTTGGCTACAAACCCCTCGATCACATCCGTTTTCTTTCGGATCAGAAGTTCCTTAAGCTGAGATTCCTTGATCTTGACGCTCGCGATCTTACCGACCATGAAGTTGCAACTGTCAGGATCATCTTTCTTATTATTTTCGCACACAAAACCAAACGGCGCAACCGTGATCGCACCACCACACTTCGGACAGACAACATCTTTGACTTTCTTGGCTTCTACATTGTCGAAGTCAAATTTCAGTCCCGTTACCTTACCGCTCTCATCCTTGGCAAGTGCCACCCGCGCATCAAAGCGTTTCCCCGACTTCGATTTGAACCCACGCATCGTCTCCGTGATGCCGTCAGACAGAAGCTGCTTGACCTGCGTTTCCGTAAAAGATTTTTCCGCCATCTTACCGATGGAGAAGCGACAGCTGTTTTCAATTTTCGGATCATAATTTGCACAGCCGTACCCGAACGAAGTCACAACAATATCCCCCCCGCAGAGCGGACATTTCACATCCTTTAACACTTTCTGTTCCACATGCTCGAAGTCGAACTGAATACTGCTTTTGCCGTCCTCTACTTTTTGCAGCACAAGACAGGCATCAAACTTCTTGCCGGATTTCGACTTAAATCCCCGAACCGTATCGGTTTTCTTTTCCGTCAAAAGCTGCTTAACTACCGATACCGGAAGAGTTTTTCCTGCGATAGTTCCGATAGAAAAACGGCAGCTTGCCTCGTTTGCAGGATCATAGTTGACACAGCCGTATCCAAATGCCGTCTTACGAATCGCCCCTCCGCAATCCGGACATACCACATCCGGTACGATTTCCGGCTCCACTTCCGAAAAATCAAATCCAACCGAAACTTTCTGTGTTTCTTCATCTTTATTTAATACAAGACAGGCATCGAACTTCTTCCCGGCCTTGGATTTAAAACCACGGATCGTTGCAGTCTTGCCTTTCTCGATCAATTCTTTCACCTGTTCCTCCGAAGGAACGATTCCCGCTATCTCTCCGATGTTAAAATTACATCCTGATTTATCATTCTTATAATTCGTACATCCGTAGCCAAACGGTGTTGTCACAAGTTCACCGTCACAGACCGGACACTTCACTCCGATCTTACGTCTGGCTCCCGCACCGCGTGCATTCTTACCGGCATAATCGCTTATGCGTTCTGCAAGCGGCGTGCGGATATTCTGATCGATCATCTTAAGCGTTTCCGTACGAATGAACTCTTCGAGCTTATGCCGATAATCCCAGAAGTCTACGGTTCCGCGCGTAATTCCATCAAGTCCCTTCTCCCATGATGCTGTCATCTTCGGATTGAGCAGCGCCGGAACTGTCATATTAACAACCTCGAACACCATCTCACCAAGATTTTCCGGAGTAAGCACCTGTGTCTTCTTATTGAGATTCAGATAACCAATACGTACCAATTTCTTGATGATCTCCGCACGTGTCGCAGACGTTCCTATGCCGGAACCTTTGATCTGTTCGCGCAATTCCTCGTCTTCGATGAGCTGTCCGGCATTCTCCATTGCAAGAACCATCGAACCGGAAGTATACCGCTTCGGCGGCGATGTCTTTCCTTCCTTGATTCCATAGCCTAAAACATCGATCACATCTCCGTTTTGAATCCGATCAGCAAGTTCAAGCAGGACTTTCGGATCTGCGGTCTCCTCATTTTCGTCTTCTTCGCCATTCTCCTGACGCGAGTATTCGCCTCCCGTCACACGATCAAGTCCGCGATTCGGATTCTCCGGATCAGTTTTATCCTTTTTCTTCGGAATTCCCGCAATCTCAAGATAGCCCGGAGACTTTAAAACCTTTGCCGATGCAAAGAATGACTCCGTATGCTCCTGCGCATCAACACCAACGATCAGTTTTACATTCTGATACTCTGCCGGCGGGTAAAATACGCTTAAAAACCTTCGGACGATCAATTCAAATACCGCTTTCTGCAGTGAATTTAAAGAATTCAGTTCCGTCAGCTGCCCCGTCGGAATGATCGCATAGTGATCCGTCACTTTACTGTCATCTGTGTACTGCGTCTTTGCGATATTGCGATACAACTGTTGCTGCATGATCTTCTCGACAAAAGCACTGGTCGGCTCATACCCGCGAAGCCGGCTGATATTCTTGGAGATTTCTTTTGCAACCGCACTTGAGAGTACACGCGCATCCGTTCTAGGATAGGTCGTCAGCTTTTTTTCATACAGATCCTGTGCCACCTGAAGTGTCTCATCCGGGCTGATCTTAAATCGTTTTGCACATTCAGCCTGAAGCTCCGCCAGATTAAACAGAAGTGGCGCACGTTTTTTACTAATGCTTTTTTCAATGGAAAGAACCTTTGTTTCCTTGCCATTTAACGCATCAATCAGCGCCTGCGCATCTTCCTCCTTTTTAAATCCGTTTTCCTTGTACAAAAGCGGGGAATCAAGATACGCGGACTTTTCCGTGGTCTTCCACTCACCCTCGATTCCCGCATCGGTAAAACGCCCTACCACGCGGTAAAACGGTGTCTCCTTGAAATTTCGGATCTCACGCTCGCGGATTACAACCATACCAAGCACACAGGTCATAACACGCCCGACTGCAATTGCCGTATACGACCGTGTTCCGGCCGCGTCATTCAGCAGACTTCCGTATTTCACCGACATCACACGCGAAAAATTGATTCCCATCGCGTAATCCTCGATGGTTCGCATAATACCGGAATTACCGAGATTGGCATAATCCGACATTGGCTTTGCCTCACGGATACCGCGGAGAATCTCCTCCTCCGTCTGCGAATCGATCCAGACACGAAGTTCTTCCATCCCCTCACGCACACCGCCGAAGTTACGGATATTTTCCTCGATCGTCTGTCCTTCTTTTCCGGCATCACCCGCCCAGAAGACACGATCAATATCCTCTCTCATCAGCATTCCGTGTACAATATCATATTGATGACGCACATCTTTGATGACATCATATTTATAATCCTGAGGAAGAAACGGAAGATCTTCAAGCTTCCATTTCTTGTACTTCATATCATAACTTTCCGGATAAACCAATCCTACCAGATGTCCGACACACCAGGTGATGACATAATCCGAATTTTCTATGTAACCGTCTTTTCGTCCGCTTACCTTGAGCACTTTTGCAAACTCCTGGGCAACGGACGGTTTCTCGGTAATAATTAACGATTTTCCCATATTTTATAACTCATTCATATCAATCAATTCAAATCTGGCATCATTTTTTGCCATCTCAACCAGCGCAGGTTCGAACGCCTTTGCGGAAAACAGATAGAAATGATTTGATTGTACTCTTGCCTTCTCCATTGATTTATAAAGATTATCACACATTTCCAGTGTCAGATACGGTTTCTCCCAGTTACATAAGCCGACAATATTCTGGCGGTCACTGCTCTGTGCAATGATATCGATCGTTCCGGTCTTACCGATCCAGGTTCCCATCTTATGAATTGCAAACGGAACACGACCGATCTGGTTCAAAAGCTGCAGATATTCCATGCACACATCACAGAAATAGCGATTCATATAGGAATCCAGTTCTTTTTCAATGTGTTTGTCATAAAATTCTTCCGGTGTCAGTCGGTACAGATCCGACATATGAGGGAATACAAACTTAAACCAGAAATTAACAAATGTATCTTTTATCCTATAGATACCTTTTTTCGCATTGTCCCATCCACCGGTCTCAAACGAAACCACTTTCTCAACAATATCAAAATGACTCAGGTTCTTCATATAAACGCTGATCTTGGCGCGGGAATAACCGGTTGTCAAAAACAGATCATTCAATTTGTTATGCCCCTGCGCGATAGCTGACAGAATCGTATTGTATACCGACAATTCGCGAAGTTCCGATGCAATCACCTGTTGTGCCATATCAAACAGATAGCCTCCCTCTGTCAGAACAAGACGGCAGATATTATCTTTGAATGATGTATTATCTCTCCAGTGTTCCATATATCCCGGCACTCCGCCGATCGCTCCATAAATCTTGATGCATTCGCTGACCGGAAGCGATGGAAAGGTTCGAACCAGCTCAAGGAACATAAAATCCTCCAGTTTTATTTTGGCATCAATCCGCTTTTCTTCCTCGCCAAACACCGAAGCAAGATCCTGCTCGGTCCAGACAACCGATGAAGACGCAAGAATGATCATAACCGGTCCCGGATACAAACGCTTTGCCTTTAATTTTAAAATACTGTTTAAGAATTCCGGATCACGCTTCATAATATACTGCACTTCGTCAATGATAACGACCAGTTTGGATGCATCTCCGCTTTTGATCCGGTTGAAATACTCATCATATGAATTTTTTGCAAGCCGAACATCATACTGTGCAGCAATCTCTTCGCCCATCATTCTTTTTTGAGCTTCCGGTGAAGTCTGTCGACACCGGTAATAGAAACTCTTCTTGTCTGCAACAAACGCCCGAAGCAATTCCTCTTTCTTACAATCTTTTCTTCCATATAAAACAACCAGCTGGTTGCCTGCCTTCTCATAAAATTGTTCCAGTTCTTTGCTGTCCGTTGCTTTCCGATTCATAATTTTTCCTCCGTATTCATTGTCCGTTCTTTTTATCATTTCCGCTTGCACGGTTTCGAATCACATAGTGTAAAAATTATATCATATTATAATTTTGCAGACAACCTTATTTTTCCAATCGGATACTATTCAGTTTCATTGACTGTATGGAATAAAATAGGATAACGAAGCCGCAATCGAATCGATTGCAGCTTCGTTCATGACTTGAAATAGAATCAATATCAATTTCAAAAATTACTTCTTTGTGATATAACCCTGTGCCTTTAATAATTCTGCACACAGAACAGCTCCGCCGGCTGCACCACGTACAGTATTGTGAGACAATCCAACGAACTTCCAGTCGTATACGGTATCCTCTCTCAGACGTCCGACAGAGATTCCCATACCATTCTCGAAGTTGACATCCATGCTTACCTGTGGACGATTATCCTCTTCAAGATACTGGATGAACTGCTTCGGAGCGCTAGGAAGCTGTAACTCCTGCGGTACTCCGCTGTAATTTACAAGTGCCTCGATCAACTGCTCCTTGGTTGGTTTCTTCTTAAACTTAACGAATACCGCTGCGGTATGTCCGTTTAATACCGGAACACGGATACACTGGCATGTGATAACCGGTGATGTAGCAGGAACGATCTCCTTCTTCTCATCATCCACGTGTCCCCAGATACGAAGAGGCTCTTTCTCGGATTTTTCTTCCTCACCCCCGATGTATGGGATAATGTTTCCAACCATCTCAGGCCAGTCCTTAAATGTCTTACCGGCTCCTGAGATTGCCTGATAGGTTGTTGCCACAACTTCATACGGCTCAAACTCTTTCCATGCGGTAAGTACCGGAGCATAACTCTGGATTGAGCAGTTCGGCTTAACGGCTACGAATCCGCGTGTTGTGCCAAGTCTCTCCTTCTGGTACTTGATTACTTCCATATGCTGAGGATTGATCTCCGGAACAACCATAGGAACATCCGGTGTCCAGCGATGTGCGCTGTTGTTTGATACAACCGGAGTCTCTGTCTTGGCATACTCTTCTTCGATCTTCTTGATCTCTTCTTTTGTCATATCAACGGCAGAGAATACGAAATCAACTTCAGAAGCAACCTTCTCCACTTCGTTTACATTCATAACAACGATATTCTTAACAGCTTCCGGCATCGGAGTGTCCATTTTCCAACGATCGCCGACTGCTTCCTGATATGTCTTTCCCGCACTTCTTGGGCTGGCTGCAATTGTTGTAACCTCAAACCAAGGATGGTTCTCTAATAATGAAATAAATCTCTGACCTACCATTCCTGTTCCACCAAGAATGCCTACTTTTAACTTTTCGCTCATTTTCTTTTAAATCTCCTTAAGTTTTCTCGTATACACGGACACTTGTCTTCGTCCGAAACACTTTTCGATGTTTTGTCCGTTTCTCGCGTACATGTGTCTTTATAGGAAATATATTACTTGAATCAACACAAAATTACAAGGAATAAATTGTCTTAAATATACGAAAAAAATCTATTATTTATGTATATTATGCACAATTACTTTTCATTATCCATAGGCTTACGGATATTCGCCTGCCAGTCATGTGCAAGATACTCTTCTTCCTGCGCGATCACTTTCTTCATGGCCTCCTCACCCGGAGCTCCGACTGTCAGGCGCTTATTGACGCACGTCTCCATGGAGATTGCATCGTAAACATCCTCCTCGAATACCGGCGAAAATGACTTTAACTCTTCCAGTGACATATCATCGATCGGCATCTTCTTATCAATGCAATACAATACGATACGTCCGATGATTCCGTGCGCATCTCTGAAAGGCACACCATGATTCACCAGATAATCAGCCGCATCGGTGGCATTGGTAAATCCGTGGTTTGCACTCTGTCTCATCACATCATTATTAAATTTGATCGTATCCAGCATTCCTGTAAAAAGCGCAATGCATCCCTTTGTCGTATCCATTGCATCAAAAGAGAGTTCCTTATCCTCCTGCATATCCTTATTATATGCAAGCGGAATTCCCTTCATGGTCGTAAGAAGTGACATCAGCGCACCATATACACGTCCTGTCTTACCG
>CAKRKX010000096.1 GCA_934358675.1 uncultured Agathobacter sp.
CAGCTCGCGGAGAAGAAGTTTATGCTGAGCATACCGCTCGCGCGCGAAAGTGTGCGGCAAGCGCACACTTTATTTTACATATTCATTTATAACAGGAGGCAGGAAGCATGAAGAGAAGACTTAGAGTTTACAAGAAAACCGTAAGCATCGTAAATGAGACGGCAACCGCAATGTATGAGAATCTTGTCGGAGATCACAAAGGATTTCTTCTTGAAAGTTATGATAAGAATTACGACCGTTACACGTTCTTCGGAAGAGAGCCGGAAGAGATCATCAGCTCGAGAGGGAACGCTTTGGTCATCACAAAAAGTGACGGAAGCGAAGAGGTGCGTACCGGTAATCCGCTTCAACTCCTGAAAGAATATTACAGCGAGTTTGATATCGTAAAGGACAATGAGGAATTATCGTTCTCCGGCGGACTGGTTGGTAATCTCGGATATGACTTCGTGCGATACGCGGAAGTGCTTCCGGATGACAACCCGGATGAAATCGGAATCGAGACGATCCAGATGATGCTGATGACCAAATTCATCATGGTCGATCATGTGGCAGAGACACTGACTGGAATCATCCTCGGCGAGGATACCGAAGAAGGGAAAGAGAAGTCCTTGCAGGAAGCTGCGGAGCTGATCGAGAAAGCCAGAAGTGGAGCTGATCAGGCTAAACCGAAGAATTTCGTACATGACGGCGTGATCGTGAATCAGTCCGATGATCTCGCGCAGTACAGTGCCAAGGTCGAGAAGATCAAAGAATATATCCGAGAGGGACACATCTTCCAGACGGTATTATCCCAGAGATGGACAGTGCAGACCGCACAGAGCGGCTTTGAGTTGTACAAGGAACTTCGTGAACTGAATCCTTCCCCGTATCTGTACTATTTTAACTATGGTGATTTCGAAGTGATCGGAAGTTCGCCGGAGATGATCGTAAAACAACAGGGCAATCGTGTTTATACCTGCCCGATCGCGGGAACACGTCCGAGAGGAGCGGATGCCGAGGAAGATGCATTGCTTCGCGATGAACTCTTGCAGGATGAGAAGGAGCGCGCTGAGCATGTGATGTTAGTTGATCTTGCGAGAAACGATATGGGGCGCATCAGTGAGTTCGGAACCGTCAAGGTGACACAGTTCATGGAAGTGCAGAATTATTCCCATGTAATGCATATCGTTTCCATGGTTGAGGGCAGAAAAAAAGGCGAGTTTCATCCGCTTGATCTCGTATCTTCCTTCCTCCCGGCGGGAACGCTGAGCGGAGCACCGAAGATTCGTGCGATGGAGATTATCGACGAACTGGAAAATGTGCGAAGAGGATTGTATGGCGGAGCAACCGGATACATTGATTTCTCGGGTGACATGGATTTCTGTATCACGATTCGCACGATGATCAAGAAAGGCGATAAAGTATACCTGCAGGCGGGCGCCGGAATCGTCGCAGATTCTGTTCCGAAGAATGAATATCAGGAATGCTGCAACAAAGTTATGGCCTTGGCGAAGACGCTCATTGAGGAGGAGAACTTATGATTTTAATGATTGATAACTACGATTCATTTACATATAACCTGTATCAGTATGTCGGTATTTTTAACCCGGATATCAGGGTCGTGCGAAACGACAAGATCACGATCGAGGAGATCAAAGCACTTGATCCGGAGCGCATCCTGCTTTCACCGGGACCGAAAAGCCCAAAGGAAGCCGGTATCTGTATGGATGTGGTGAAAGAATTTACCGGAGTAAAGCCGATCCTTGGTATCTGTCTCGGACATCAGTGTATCGGCGAGGCGCTCGGCGGAACGGTATCCTATGCAAAGGCGCTTTTTCATGGGAAACAGTCCACGATTGAGCATGACGGAACAAGTATTTTTACCGGAATCGATTCACCGATCAAGGTTGCCCGCTATCATTCCCTGGCGGTACAGCAGGACGATCTGCCGGAGTGCTTAAAGGTTCTGGCGAGAACCGAGGACGGCGAGATCATGGCGATCCGCCACAAGGATTATCCGGTTGTCGGATTGCAGTTCCATCCGGAGTCCATCTACACGGAACACGGCAAACGCATTATAGAGAACTTCGTAAACGGAACGATGTGAAATGTGTCAGGTTTTCGAGAAAACTTGACATGTAGCGTCCACTCTTGCGAAAGCAACTTTAAATGGGTGGACATTCAATTAGGAGGGACGCAATGATTTTAGATGAGATTGTGGAAGCCAAAAGAAAGCGGCTTCCGGAACATAAAAAGAGAATCGATGGGATCACGATGCGAAGACTTGCGGAGGAGACACCGACGAGAAGTCGGGATTGCTTTTACAATAACTTGAAAAAACCCGGAATCTCCATTATCGGAGAGTTTAAGAAAGCTTCACCGAGTCTCGGTAATATTACAAGCAGGATTGATCTCATGGATCGGATCGAAGACTACAACGCATCAGTGGATGCCATCTCGTGTCTGACCGAGGAAGATTATTTTCACGGCAATGTGGATTATTTAAAACAGATCCGAAGCAAATCCGATCTTCCGATTCTTCGCAAGGATTTCATGATCGAGGAGTATCAGTTCTATGAGGCAAAGGTGATCGGGGCGGATGCAGTTCTTCTGATCACGGCAATCCTCGATGATGTGCAGATGCATGATTTCTACCAGCTTGCAAGAGAATTGGAACTGGATGTGCTCGTGGAGACACACGATGAAAAAGAGATTGAGCGTGCGATGAAGATCAATCCGAGAATCATCGGTGTGAACAACCGCAACTTGAAAGATTTTACGATCACACTCGAGACAACAATGCGGCTTCGTCCGTATGTACCGAAAGAGAAAGTGTTCGTTGCGGAGAGCGGAATCATGAATGATGCGGATGTGCAGTTCCTGCGGGAGTGCGATACGGATGCTTTTTTGATCGGGCGGGCCTTTATGGAAGCCGAAAATCCGAGGGCATTGGCAAAGCGGTGGAAGGCACTGTAAGTATTAGAGTTGCAGAATTCATGAGAAAGAAGGAGGCATTCGTATATGGAAGTGAAGATATGCGGGCTGACAGATCCGGGAGAAGCCGTCTTCTTAAATGAGGCCGGTGCCGATTATGCGGGATTTGTTTTCTTCGAGAAAAGCAAGCGGAACGTCACTATGGAACAGGCAGTCGAGATTCAGAAAGCCCTGCATCCGCGGATTAAAAAAGTGGCAGTTGCGGTGGCACCGGATGCGGAGTTTGTAAAGCAGATGGAAGATGCCGGATTTGATATCCTGCAGATACATAAATCGCTCGATGTAAAAATCCTGGAGAACATCAGTATTCCGGTCTGGTTTGCGGTCAATATCGCGGATGAGGCGCAGCTTCAGGAGAAGATTACTTTTTTGGAATCACTTCCGGAGGCGTTGGCAGATAAGATTACAGCAATCGTTGTGGACGGTGCCAACTACGGCGGCGGAGAGACGTTTGACTGGGAGAAAAACAATGAGATCCGAAAGCTGCCTGCTTTTGCAAAGCGGAAATTTGTTCTTGCGGGCGGATTAAATGAGACGAATGTAACCGAAGGAATCCGAAGGTTTCAGCCGGACATCGTGGATGTCAGTTCCAGTGTAGAAGGAACCTGCGGAAAGGACTCGGATAAAATCAATACATTTGTAAGAAAGGTGAGAGATTATGAATAAGAAAGCATATTACGGACAGTTTGGCGGCCAGTATGTGGCTGAGTCGCTGATGAACACATTGGAGGAACTGGATGCAGCTTATGAGGAAGCCATCCATGATCCGAAATTCATGGAGCAGTATCATTACTATCTGCGTCAGTATGTCGGAAGAGAGACGCCACTTTACTTTGCGGAGCGTCTGTCGGAAAAATACGGAACGAAGATCTATCTTAAAAGAGAGGATCTAAATCATACCGGAGCGCACAAGATCAACAACGTGATCGGACAGATACTTCTCGCAAAGCGAATGGGCAAGACAAAAGTTATTGCAGAGACCGGAGCCGGCCAGCACGGTGTGGCAACTGCGACAGGTGCAGCGCTTTTTGGCATGGAATGTACGGTCTATATGGGAAAGGAAGATATCGAGCGTCAGAAGTTAAACGTGATGCGTATGGAGATGCTCGGCGCGAAAGTCGTATCGGTCGAGTCCGGAAGCAACACGCTTAAGGATGCGACAAACGAGGCAATCCGTACATGGGCAAAAACAGCGGAGGACACCTTCTATATCATCGGATCGGCGGTGGGACCGTATCCGTATCCGAAGATGGTAAAGGAGTTTCAGAGTGTGATCAGCCGTGAGGCAAAACGACAGCATATGGAAGTGGAAGGAAGAAATCCGGATGTCGTTATGGCTTGTGTCGGCGGCGGTTCCAACTCGATCGGAATGTTTGCGGATTTCATCGATGAGAAGGATGTGGAACTGATCGGTGTCGAAGCTGCCGGACTTGGAGTTGAGACAGGAAAGCATGCAAGTGCGATGGCACTCGGAGAGCCTGGCGTCTTACACGGCATGAGATCGTATCTGTTACAGGATACGGACGGAAACATTCAGCTTGCACATTCCATCTCAGCCGGACTTGATTATCCGGGTGTCGGACCGGAGCACGCTTATCTGCGCGATACCGGACGTGCACAGTATGTGGCAATCACGGACGTGGAAGCGATGGATGCGTTGATGGAGCTGTGCAAACTGGAGGGAATCATTCCGGCGATCGAGAGTGCACACGCTGTGGCTTATGCCTTTAAGAAAGCAAAAGAGATGACGAAGGATCAGAGCATGATCGTCTGTCTGTCCGGACGAGGCGACAAGGACGTCAACACGATCGCAAGTTATCTCGCCGGTGAAGGATATTTGAACTAGAAGGAGGATTATATAATATGAATCGAATTGAGCAGGCGCTTGCCGCATTAAAGGAAAAGAACGAAAAAGCATTTATCACATATATTACCGCAGGTCTTCCGAATTATGACAAGACCAAGGAGATCATCAAGGTACAGGAGAAAGCAGGAACCGATATCATTGAGCTTGGAATCCCGTTTTCCGATCCGGTTGCGGACGGTCCGGTCATTCAGGCGGCTTCCTACGATGCCATCTTAGGTGGAGCAAACTTGGAGAAAACATTTACCTGCATGCAGGAGCTGCGTGCCGAGAATGTGCAGATTCCAATCGTTTTTATGATGTATTACAACACAGTTCTTCACTACGGAGTGGAAGCATTTGCCGAAAAATGCAAAGAGAGCGGAGTGGATGGACTGATCATTCCGGATCTGCCGTTGGAGGAGCAGGAAGAGTTACAGAATGCGTTAAACGGCGGGGATGAAACCATTCTGATCCAGCTTGTCTCTCCGGTATCGGGAGATCGTATCAAGAAGATTCTGGAGAATGCGAGAGGCTTTGTCTACTGTGTTTCTTCCATGGGCGTTACCGGACAGGAGGCAACATTCCACAAGGAAGTCATCAGGTACCTCAGCGATGTAAAGGCGGAATCAAAGATCCCGGTTATGATGGGATTCGGAATCCGTACCGCGGAAGATGTGCGCCCGATGAAGGATATTATTGATGGCGCGATCGTTGGTTCTCATTTTATCAATCTGATGCGTGAGTCGGATTTTGACGCGGATGCAGCGGCAGAGTATTGCAGTACATTCAAACGTGAACTGAATGCACTGTAGGGAAATCAATAATTTGCATCAAATGTTCAACAAAAGGAGGAAAATACGATGAAAGAAATTCTCAGCAAATTGGTAGATGGAAATAATTTAACAAAAGAAGAGGCAATGCAGGCACAGGAACTGATCCTGACAGGACAGGCAACTCCGGCACAGATTGCCTGTTTTCTTACCGCACTTCGTATGAAGGGTGAGACACTGGACGAGATTACCGGACTGGCAAGCGTTCTGCGCGACAAGGCGCAGACGATCTCTCCGAAGGTTGACAATTATGTTGACTTTGTCGGAACCGGCGGAGACTGCACGTATTCCTTTAACATTTCCACAACTTCCGCATTTGTTGTTGCAGCTGCCGGTGTTCCGGTTGCAAAACACGGAAACCGTTCCATTTCCTCCAAGAGCGGCGCAGGCGATGTGTTAGAAGCACTCGGTGTTAATATTTCTGCCGATCCGAAGGTTGTGGAGCAGTGTGTGGAGGAAGCAGGCATCGGATTTATGTTCGCTCCGCATTTTAACCCGGCAATGAAATACGTTGGACCGGTCAGAAAAGAGATGGGTATCCGTACTGTATTTAACATTTTAGGACCTCTTTCCAATCCGTCCCGCGCCAAGGCAATGCTTGTCGGTGTCTACTCACCGAAGCTGACAGAAGTGATTGCAGGAACAATGATGAATCTCGGTGTTGAACGTGGTTTTGTTGTCAGCGGATGCGATAACATGGATGAGTTCACGCTGACCGGACCGAGCACCGTATCCGAGATTAAGGATGGCAAAGTGACAACCTATGAAGTGACTCCGGAGCAGTTCGGATTAAGCTGCTGCAAGATTGAAGATCTGCAGGGTGGAGACGGATCTGTGAATGCACAGATTACCAAGGATATTCTCTCCGGCAGGGAGCAAGGCGCAAAACGCGATATTGTGCTTTTGAATGCGGGCGCAGCACTCTATATCGGCGGAAAGGCAGACTCGATCAGGGACGGCATCGCTTTGGCGGCACAGACCATCGATTCCGGCAAGGCAGTTGAGGTGCTGGAGCAGCTTGTGAAACTCACAAATGCATAGCATATTGATTTGAAAAAAGTAATGTAAATTTGGAAGGTGTTATAAAAAGATAAAGCATAGAAATCGATTGTCAACTCTATAACATAAAAGGGTTGACAATTGGGACGAGATGTCATAATATAGTCTTCGGAATAAAATGCATACGAAAGATATGCCAAGGAGGACATTATGAAATTAAACGTTAGAACTATTTGTATGATCGCATTGCTTACAGCGGTAACATCTGTATTATCCATTATGCAGATCCCGACACCTTGGGGTGTACCGTTTACATTACAGACAGCAGCTATGGCACTGAGTGGTTATGTGCTCGGCGCAAAGTACGGCACAGTCTCAACTATCCTTTACGTTTTGCTTGGAACGATCGGTGTTCCGGTATTTGCCGGAATGTCAGCAGGACCGGGAGTCTTATTCGGAGCAACCGGCGGGTATATTTTCGGATTTATTTTCCTGACATTCTTATGTGGAATCGGAAGAAGCCACATGAAGAAGGGCGCAGCCGGCATCGTATGGCTTGTTGTATTTTCGGCACTCGGACTTGCTGCCTGCCACATTTTAGGAATCATTCAGCTTAAGTTTGTCGCAAAGATGACATGGGCAAATGCAGCACTTGTCGGATCGGTTCCATATCTTGCAAAGGATATCGCTTCCATGATCGGTGCTTATGTTGTTGCGGTAGCTATTCGTCAGGCATTAAAGTCAACAAGCCTGTTCGACTGGGAGAATAAGAACAAAGCCAATGCCTAATGTGAAAGAATTTCGTGTGCATCACATATTATGCACACAGTTGTATCATGGACTCGGATACAGCGGTGACTTCTGTACCAATATGACTGCGGTCGTATCGGACCTTCGCGCGAATCCGGATCAGAGTGTGCGGCTCGTTGCCAAAGGCGATGTGATCTGTAAAAACTGTCCGAACCGCGTCGGAACCGATTTTTGTACAAACGGTGACAACCATGTGGCAATCAAAGATCGGAATCTGCTTGCACCGCTGCATCTGGAAGAAGGAGAAACATACACTTATCGCGAATTGTTACAACATTCCCGTCAGTATCTGACGGAATCCGTATTTACCGCAAGCTGTGCCAACTGCAATTGGTATCGGCAGGGCATCTGTAAATATGAAGATTTCAACAAGTAAGCAAATTCGGTTTTGTCGTGATCAGATTTTGCTAAATACGGACGATACCGGATATGTAAGATAATATTTGAAAATTAGCAGTAGATTATTTCTATAAGTGACGGACTTGAATGATTTCAATGACCGGATGAACTTTCAGAGTTACGACATCGGACGATACGGTTATTTTATCGAAAAAATAGGAAAAATAGCTTCGGACTTGATTTCAGATAGACAGCAACAAGTTGTTTTGTTTGCGCTATTAGCGGGCACAATGGAACTCCGAAGC
>CAKRKX010000097.1 GCA_934358675.1 uncultured Agathobacter sp.
TGAGTGGCAGAATATGATCCTGATTCTTCAGAAGAACGATACTCTCCTCAGCCGCCTTGCGCGCAAGTTCATGATGTGCCTCCACATCAAAGGTCGTTCCCCTTGCTTTCTCGGTTGCGTTATGGGTTGCAAATATAACAGACAACAGTTCATCCAGACGCTGATTCAAAATCTCTTCTTTCAACGTTTTATCCTGTACCGCGCGGACAATATCACGCATACCGGATCTGCCGGTTCCCGGCATCTCTAAGTGACTTCCGTTCTGTACGCCCAGCGCATGATCATTGCTGCCACCCCAGTCGGAAATCACGCAGCCGTCAAAGCCCCACTCATCCACAAGGATTTCCTGCAGCAAATGCGAATTCTCATTCGCATAGACGCCGTTGACTTCATTATAAGCGGACATGATGGTCTTCGCTTTGCCTTCTTTGACCGCGATCTCAAATCCGGTCGTATAGATTTCGCGAAACGTTCTCTCATCTACCACCGAATCGTTTGCCATGCGCCGGAGCTCCTGACTGTTCGCCGCAAAATGCTTCGGACAGGCGGCAATTCCCTTACTCTGGATACCGCGCACATACGCTGCCGCCATCTTGCCCGCATGATACGGATCTTCCGAAAAATATTCAAAGTTACGTCCGCACAACGGACTTCTCTTAATATTGAGTCCCGGTCCAAGGATCACATTGACCCCCATTGTAACCGCTTCCTCCGCAAGTGCCGCTCCGATTTCTTCACCCAAATTTTCATCCCAGCTATTTGCAACCGATGCTGCGGTCGGAAAACACGTTGCAGGAAGCGAAGCGTTCAGCCCCAGATGGTCGCCCGCGCCAGCCTGCCGGCGCAATCCGTGCGGTCCGTCCGACATCGTCATCGACGGTATGCCGTAATTTTCAAAATCAACGGTCTGCCATGTATTTTTTCCTGACATCATCAATGCCTTTTCCTCAAGGGACATCTTACTGATGATTGACTCGTATTTTAAACTCATAATCAAAACCTGCCTTTTTCTTATGATTGCATTCTAACACAAACAGATCCATCAACCTGTGTTTCTGCACAAATGGTTTCTTTTTTGACACGAACTGCATGTACAGCATAATTTTGCGCGCGAGTCCACGTGATTCCATACTGCTTCCAAATTTATACACAAAAATCTCCTTCATCGCACGACAAAGGAGATCCTGATACTAATTCAGTTTTACTTTCATAAGGATCGGGTTGTGATCCGAATTCTGAAATTCGAGATTCTGCGTCTCGACCGACTCCACGCTCACGTTGGATGATACGATAAATCCATCGATCAGATAATACTGGAAGTTCTCATGATCCGCACCGGCATACGGCTGATCCAGTGACCTGCAGGACGGTGCGCTGTTGTCCGTCTGAAACGAAAGATCCTCGCCGAATGCATCCGTATCAATTTCCCCTGGCTGCCACAATTCATCGCTGACCATCGGGTACGCACCGGTATCCACGCCGGAAAAAACCTGATTGAAGTCTCCGCCCGCGATCACGTAATTTCCGTCATCCACTTCCAACTGTAAAAGTTCCCGAAGCATCTGTGTCTGAGCAGCCTTACCCTCTCCATCGTCATACGCTTCCAGATGCAGATTGACAAGCACCAGTTCCTTATCGCTTCCCTCAACCGGAATACGATCGATCATCAGACAACGCTTCAGATTCGCCGTGCGAACCGGATACGAAAACGGACACGGAAGCGCAACTCGTCTGGAATCTTTGACTTCATACTTCGATAACGTCACAATACCGCTATCCACCTTACCGATCGTCGGAAGCGGAAACGGCACATACACAACCTTATAATTATTTGCAAAAGTGTCACAATATCCGCTTTGTGTCTCACGGATCAGTTCCAGTTCATCAATTCCGTGCGAACGCTTGGAATTACGATCCACTTCCTGTAAGAACACAACATCGGGATCAAGCTTTGCGATCTCATCATTGATCGCCGCCATATTCTCCTGCACACGATCTTCATCAGCAGTATTGACCATCGATCCGCCATCCATGAAGAAATCCGCATTATCGCCGAGCGCTCCGTATCCGGTATTCCACGTCAGCACGGAAAGCGTATCGCCCGCCTGTACAGACGCTACACCTTTTCCGTTTACCGATAATTCTTCGATCGCATCCGGCTTATATTCCGTTACGGTAAGTACTAAAATTAAGATTAGAAAAGCAACTAAGGTGACCGCCAGAATTCCGACGATCACCTGTAAAACTCGTTTTATTACAACATTCATGTTAATTACCACACTCAATACTGATTTCATTGAAAGTTCCGAGAATATCGTCCACCTGGATGGCTTTCTTCTCATCTCCTGCCTTGTCGATGATTGCATGTCCCTGATGCATCATCAGAAGCCGGTCACCATACTCTACCGCATAACGAAGATTGTGCGTAACCATAACGGTTGTCACTTTCTTCTCCTCCACGATCTTGCCGGTGAGCTGCATAACGATCTCCGCGGTCTTCGGATCAAGCGCCGCCGTATGCTCGTCGAGAATCAGAAACTCGATCGGGTTCATTGTTGCCATAAGAAGAGCCAGTGTCTGTCTCTGACCACCGGACAAAGCGCCAACCTTTGTGTGAAGCTTATCTTCCAGTCCCAGATTCACACTCGCGAGCATCTCTTTGTATTCATCGATCCGCGCACGGTTTGTTCCGCGTCCGAGTCCGTATGTCCTTCCCTTGTTATCGGCGATCGCCAGATTCTCAAGGATCGTCATGGACGGGCAGGTTCCTTTGGAAGGATCCTGAAAAACGCGTCCGATTCTTCTGTGGCGGATGAAATCTTTCTGTTTCGTGATGTCTACACCGTTTACCACGATAGAACCACTGTCGATTGGGATTGATCCACAGATGATGTTCAGCATAGATGTCTTACCGGAGCCGTTACTTCCGACCACCGATACGAACTGTCCGTCGTCAATCTTTAAATTGAAATCTTCAAACAGGCAGATCTCATTGATCGTACCCGGATTGTACATTTTATGAATATGATTTAATTCCAGCATCTACGCCACCTTCTTTCTCTTTTTGCGGTCCATTCCAAGTACGAGAATGATCAGGAACAATACCGCGGTAATCAGCTTTAAGTCCGAAGAAGGCATTCCGAGCTTGATTGCGATTGCCACACAGGCTTTGTAAACGATTGATCCGATGATAACGCTTGTTGTCACGCGAAGGAATGTTACCTTCTTGAGAAGGCTGGTTCCGATAATAACACTCGCAAGACCAATGACCATGGTACCTGTTCCCATCGACACATCAAAATATCTCTGCTGCTGTGCGAAAATGCATCCGCTCAGGCTGACCAGTCCATTTGCGATCGCAAGTCCGATGATCTTGATCGTGCCTTTGTCAACACCCATAGAAGTAACGATCGTCTCGTTATCTCCGACCGCGCGAAGCAGATAGCCGGACTTGGTATTCATATACCAGTCAAGCACAAATTTCATAATAAGTGTGATCACAAGAATGATGATCACGTTGGCAAACTGGGCAAAAGCACCTTTAAATACACCACGTACCAGATCATTGTCAAAAAGCGTTGTCATATTGTAGATCGGCAGATTCGCACGACCTGCAATACGAAGGTTGACCGTATATAAAGCCGTCATCATAATGATTCCCGATAAGAGATCTCTCACCTTAAGCTTTACATGGATCAGTCCCGTCAGTGTTCCCGCAACTGCACCCGCCGCAAAAGCGATCACGAGTGTCAGAATCGGATTAACGCCTTTTGTGATCAGAACCGCAGACAGCGCCGCACCGAGCGGAAAACTTCCGTCTACCGTCAGATCCGGAAAATCCAGGATCGTGTATGTAATGTAAATTCCCAGTGCCATGATCGCGTAGATCATGCCCTGCTCAAAAACGCTTAAAACTAATGCCACAGTGTTACCCCCATGTTTTGAATCTTTTTCAATCTATTTCATAATTCCGATTTCTCCGTTCTTCGAACTCCCGAAATCGAACAGCTTCAGTGATACATCAAAGATGTACCACATTATGCGCAATCCGGGCATATCGCCCTACTTGCTTATGACTGTTTATCCGTCAAATAAATAAGCAGCTTTACCTGCAAGCAGTCACGCTGCTTATTTGCATGACGGAATTATTCAACCACAATCTCATCGAATGTCTGAGCTGCATCCTTAACATATGCATCGTCAAGTTTCATTCCGATCTTGTCAGCCGCTGCTGTATTGACATATAACTCAGCCTTGGAAGCGGTAATAAAGTTTGTATCCTGTGCGGTTGCTTCGCCTTTTAAAATCTTGGCAGCAAGCTCGCCGGTCTCAATACCAAGCTGGTAGTAATCAATACCCATAGATGCGACACATCCTGATTTTACCTGCTCGATCTCGCTTCCGAATACCGGAATGCCTGCATTGTTTGCCTTGTCAAGTACGGTCTGTAATGCGTTTACTACTGTGTTGTCTGTCAGGTTGCATAAGCAGTCTACCTTGGATACCAGATCGGTTGCTGCAATCTCAATGTCTGCGGAAGTGTTGATTCCGGTGTCTACGATTTCGAAATCATAGTTTCCTGCAAGGCTCTTGTACTGCTCGATCGTGCTGCATGAGTTTGCCTCACTGGTTGTATAAAGGATACCGATCTTCTTTGCATCCGGCATCATCTCACGGATCATCTTAAGCTGCTCCTCAACCGGAAGGATATCGGAAGATCCTGTGATATTTCCTACGTTTGTTCCGTCCTCATTTGCAAGTCCTGCGCTGACCGGATCGGATACTGCGGTGTAAACAACCGGAATATCGGTATTTAAGCAGGAGTTATATGCACTTGATGCACAAGGTGTTGCGATCGCACAGATCATATCAACCTTGCCGGATACATAACTGTCTGCGATCGTGCTCGCTGTACCGGTATCTGCCTGTGCATTCTGATACTCAACCGTAAGGTTCTTGCCTTCCTCGATGCCTGCATTCTTAAGTCCTGCAAGGAATCCCTCGCGGCAGTTATCTAAGGAACCATGCTCCGCAAACTGTGAGATACCGATCTTGTAGCTTTCACCATCGGCTGCTGCTGACTGAGTTCCTGCTGTACCGTTATTGCTTGTGTTTCCGCCACATCCGGCTACCATTCCCATTGTGCATACTGCTGTAAGTAATACTGCTAAAATTTTCTTCTTCATAATTTTGTCCTTTCTTTAAACATCAGCCCATTTCTTCCGTGCATCTTTCACACATCGATTGACTGATATTCCCTCTCATAATTTTTCGTTGTCTTTCCGTATCAGATATTGGCCAACCCGATACATCGTGCGCTCTAATTTTATGAGTGTGGCTTCCTTGATCATTTCCATTCAGGACGTCTCCCGAATAAGATTTCTTCCTGTTTAAAAAACAAAAACCGTCTCAAGCCTACGCTTGAGACGGTAATAAAATCTTTATTATCGCGGTACCACTCAAATTGACAAAATGTCCACTCATTCATGTACGATGCCATACATGCCGAACTGGTAACGGGCTCGGATCCCCGTTGACGCCTACTCCTAAAGCTTTAAAGTTTCGGGCCACCCTCGAAAGTCCATTCAACCAATCCCTCCATGTTGCATCGCACCACCTGCAACTCTCTGTGATATCAGGAAAAGTCTACTACTCTTTCTCATCGGTTTAACTTATGTTGATACTTTAATCCTTTTTTTGTGCTTTGTCAAGCACTTTAGCAAATTAAAGTTTTAATTATACCCAATCCGTCTGACGGACGCGACATACCATATCGCCTTTTTGAATATCAACCTGAAGAAAGACATCGTCTCCCTCCTCGGTTTCCCATCGCTTCACATCAATCCGGATCTGATCATCCTTGATACTGCTTTGAATCTTATTTAATAATTCCGTTTTTAAAGCATCTGTATTAAGCGAATCATCCCAGAGATTCAGATTCTCTGTTGCACTCTCGACAATCCCCTTAGCCGATTCCAGATTGGACCACGCAGAAGAATCATATGTAAACTTACCAAGGAACTGCGTATCCTGCATATCCGGATAAGATGCCATCACAATATAGGTTCCGTTATCAAGATCCTTTGTCAAATCAATCTCATATTTAAACCATTGCTCATCATCCGAATCCCAATCCAAATATTCCACTCCGCTAATATCAATCCACCGAATCTTGTCTCCACCCTGTTTTTTGATATATAAATTAGCATCCCCATTTGCATTCGCACCGGAAAAATCGGCATATATCTTATTTTTTCCGGCAGCCATAATTTTTCCCTTATAAGACGCATTCAGCTTATCCAGATTGTCCTGTGTAATCTCATAATTGACCGTAAATGTTTTCTTTCCGAGAAGCTGTATTGCATCCTTATCCTGATAAACCTCATAATCAAACTGCATGCTGTGCTTTCCAACGGTATCTTCAAAGATTTCAAAAGTTGCGGTAACCGTTTCATCATTTTCTCCCGAAAATTCCAGGTCCTTATCAAGGCAAAACTTATCGCCTGCCTCCCCGAATAATCCCACATCCACAGTCCAGTCATCCAGTTTCTTTCCGTTTTTATCGATAACCTGTTCATCGGAATAAAATTTCACTGTGAGTAACAATTCGTTTCTCTCAAAACTTACATTTCCGGTAAGAACGTCATCCGATTTCGAGAAATCAACCTTCGGATACTTGTCCGTCACCGACTGCTTTTCCCCCGCTGCAAGTTTTGTCGTAATGCCGCTCGAATCTTTCATAACAACGGTGCCTTTTGCATTGTTCACAACATTTGTCGTAACATTTTTTGCGGTTGTAATCTTGGAACCTTCCGCACCTGCCGCAAAGGTTAATGCTGCATCGGCATTCAATGTAACATCAATCTTCGCTTTTGCTTTAATCGTTGTATTCTTGGTCATAACGGTAATCTTAACCGGTTCTTTTGCCGTTCCGGACACCGTAAGATCTGATTTGGACACAACCTTAAACTTAGCGCCCTTCGACTGTGTTGTCACGGTAAGCGATAACTTTTTGTCGGATATACGGATCGTATTGTTTTTACCGCTCTCAACAAATACGCTCGCATTCTTGATCACAACGGATTTCACACTTGCTTTATTTGTCACGGTTGCATTCTTCGCATTGATCGTGATGGTGGCACTCTTTGCCTGCTTCAAAGCCGGAATCGTAAGTTTCACCTTCTTAGCGGTCTTAACCTGAATATCCTTTTTTCCACTCTTTAAAGCCTGCTCCAACTGCTTCTGATTCGTCACGATGCACGCCTTTTTGCTTGCGGCGAAAGATACCCCCGGCATCATACTCACGATCATCACCAACGCCAAAAGGCATGCGAATACGTTTCTCATCTGTTTTCTCATAATTATTTAACTCCTTAGTTGATTTATTTAAGGGTGAGTGTATTGTGTGTATATTATAGCATGTATATACACTTACACAACTTTAAACTTCCTAATTGTGAACTTTCTGTGTCCTCCCCTGCGAATTCATCAAAAAGACTCAATCTCGTTGGAAAAGCGCTATCCTGAACTTGGCGGTTGTCCGATCGATATTCTAAAAACAATAAAATGCTTTATGAGAAAACCTATCCGGAGGAAAAGCATGCACCATCCAAAAATATCGTCCGTTATGCAATCGCTTTGGCATGCATTGCCTTAGTTATCGTTGTCATCTGTGCAACATCAGCTCTAAAAAAGACTGATACATCCGGCGATTCCACAACCGAGAGTATTTCGTCTGATTCGACCTTGAATGTTACGGAAAGTGACATTTAACCAATAAAAATAAACGGCATAAAGCAAAGTCTCTTCTGACCTTGTTTTATGCCTTTTCTCCTATTTTACTTAATCGTTTCGGCAAGTTCAATTGTTTTTTGATCAACACCACTGGCTTGAATCTGTTCCGGCGTTTCTCCCTTGCGCAAACGCAATACTGTATCTGCCAGATCCGATTGTCCTTTTGTACGCCCTTGATTGTGTCAAGTTAATGACAGATTTTTTCATATATTTTTTTCATCCTTAATACCATTTTCATAATGCATGCA
>CAKRKX010000098.1 GCA_934358675.1 uncultured Agathobacter sp.
GCAAGAAGCACCTGTATCCAGAGAATCACTTCCTTCGACAGTACCCAGTTTTCGAATGTGCTGCTTAAGATCGTACGCATTCCACAAAACAACAATTCTATTGCAACGAGCGATCGGATCAACCGCATACAGCATTCCGAAAACGTATATTCCGTTGTGCCAATACTTTTACTTTCCTTCTCCCTCATAATACAATCTCCAGTTCTTCCGCAATCTCTTTCCACTTACGCCCACGTATCGCTGTCAGCTCGTGATCATTGAGCAAAAGCTTCATATCCACAATCTGAATGTGGAAAAGTGCATGATCTTCACGATGTTTCTGTGTATATAACGGATAGAGCGCGGAAGGCGCTTTTCCAAGGCAATCCGCAAGATATTCACACACAAAAATATAGAAACTTTCCTCATTATCCACACGGATTCTCACGATATCCCCACGTTCTCCACTGTACCACACCGCAAAATGTGGACAAGCCTCATCCATCAGTGTAAAAGAAATGCTCATCATCGATTCCAGATAATGCTCCACTTCTTCCTGTGTCTGCGCCCCTGCCGCATACTGATCCAGCAATAAAATTACCGGACACGCGAGCTCCTGACTGTCCTGACGCACCAGAAGCTCCTCCGATTTGGCAGACAATTTCCAGTGAATACTCTGAATACGATCCCCCGCCTGAAATTCACGAATATCAAAAATCTCACTTCGATCATCACCCGGATGGAAATCATCGTACACATCCGCATCCCCGAAGAAATTACGCGTTCTCTCCGAAATACGGATTCCGACACTCGTCAGCTGCGGAAGCACCTGAATCTGTGCGCTCCGCGCAACGCGTTTTGTCATGGAAAAAAGCCCCGTAAGATCATAGATCCGAATACCGCGAAGCTCAAACTCATAGTTGCCCGCATAAGAAACCTGCACCGAATCCTCATATTCATTGTTTCCCGGATACACAGCCTCGCCCTGCTTCCATAACTTGTCCTTCGCACCAAAGAAACCATTGCCACAGATCAGCTGATACTTCACGCGCGGACACACGATCCGGCTCTCATTGTTCACACGCAGTACAACCGGAACAACATCCCCCGCTTCCGCCACTGTCATCGGAGAGAATACCTCCGCACTGATCTTGCGTTTTCTCCATAGTAAAAAAAGAAATGCGAGCACCAAAAGAACTGCTTCGGCAAACCCAAGCAGTCCAATTGCTTCACTCGCATAAATAAGTGCAATGTAAAACGTGACCAGTGTCACGATTCCCCCAATAATAAAACTAACCACGATACTCTGACTTCTCCATATATGATGCCGGTTGCTTTGTCACAGAAACGATCTCCGAAAGAACCGTCTCCTCCGTCATATGTGTCACACGCGCCTTCGTGTTCAGTACGATCCTGTGCTTTGCGATATCTGTAAAAATATCCGCCACATCCTCAGGCATCACATAATTGCGTCCCTGTAAGAATGCCCATGCCTTCGCCATACGCACACTCGCGATCGTTCCACGCGGGCTGACACCGAGCTCGATATATGCATTGTCACGCGTTTTGCTCACAAGCGACACAATATACGTGTAGATTGCATCACTCATATATACGTCCTCAACCGACCGACACAACGCATCCAATTCCTGCGCATTGATCACCGGCTGCAATTCCACAACATTTGCCGAGCTACTCTTGCCTCGCGCGATCTCAACCTCGCTCTGCGCATCCGGATAGCCCATGCTCATGCAGATCATAAATCGATCGAGCTGCGACTCCGGGAGAAGCTGAGTTCCCGCACTGCCCTTCGGATTCTGTGTCGCCATCACGATAAACGGCTTCGGCACCTCACGACTCACACCGTCCACCGTCACCATACCTTCCTCCATAACCTCAAGAAGCGCCGACTGCGTCTTCGGTGAAGTTCGGTTGATTTCATCTGCCAGAAACAGATTGCACATGATCGTTCCCGGATAATACACAAAATCCCCTGTCTCCTTGCGGTACATGTTAAAACCTAAGATATCTGCCGGCAGCACATCCGGAGTGAACTGCACTCTGTGATTCTGCAGTCCCATTACCTTGGAAAAAGCGATCGCCAGCGTCGTCTTGCCTACGCCCGGCACATCCTCGATCAGAATGTGTCCGCCCGCAAGAATCGCCGCAAACGCTTTACGGATACAGTCATCCTTACCGGTTACGACACGCGCAACCTCAGCCATGACTGCTTTTGCCTTCTCATATTCTGCATCCATGAACATAACCCCCATATATTTCATTCGATGATTACAGTATACGAAACTTGTAATTTTTAAGCAAGTATTGTCTTGTCGTTATTTGTCTATAATTGTGGAATTTTTTGAAGAAACCAAAAGATGTGATTTTTGAATTAAAAAAACCCTCAACGAATCACCATGTTCGTCAAGAGTCCTTTTCTTGTATTTATCAAATACAATTTCTTCATTAGTGCGCGATCAGGGGTTCGAACCCTGGACACCCTGATTAAGAGTCAGGTGCTCTGCCAGCTGAGCTAATCGCGCTCATTTTTGTTTTGTTTTTGTTGTCTTTCCTTAAGACAAGAGTTATTATATAATAGGAATTGAAGAAATGCAAGCACTTTTTTTAATTTTTTTCAATTTTTTTAATTGCACATGCGAAAGGAACAATTTTATGGCAAAAGTACAGGATCGATTATTAAAATATGTCGCTTTTTGGACCACATCGGACGAGTCCTCTTCCGTGATCCCAAGCAGCGAGCGTGAATTTGATTTGGGTAAAGAATTAAAACAGGAACTGGAGGAGCTTGGTCTCTCCCGCGTAACATTGACGGAACATTGCTATGTATACGGTCTGCTTCCTGCCACACCCGGCATGGAGGACCGCGAAGCGATCGGATTTATCGCGCACATGGATACCGCACCGGATTACTCCGGAGAGAACGTCAAGCCGCAGATCATCGAAAACTATGACGGAGGCGATGTCCTTTTAAAAGGAAGTAACACCTATCTCAAGGTATCGGATTTTCCGACACTCAAAACACTTGCCGGCCGCACACTGATTACAACCGACGGAACAACACTGCTCGGCGCGGATGACAAGGCTGGCGTTGCGGAGATCATGACGGCTATTGAGCAGCTGATTGCAGAGGGAACACCGCACGGAGACATCTGGGTTGGATTTACACCGGACGAAGAGATCGGTGCCGGTCCTGATTTCTTTGATCTTGATTATTTTAAGGCTGATTATGCTTATACCGTGGACGGCGCCTACGAAGGAGAAGTCGCATATGAGAACTTTAACGCGGCAAGTGCTGATTTCACGATCCACGGTGTCAATGTTCATCCGGGCGAGGCAAAAGACATTATGGTTAATGCTGCACTTCTTGCAACCAAGATTGTTTCACAGCTCCCAAAAGCAGAGACACCGGCACACACCGAAGGCCGTGAAGGTTTTTACCACCTGACCGATATGAGCGGTGATGTAGCACAGGCGAAGTTATCCTTTATCGTTCGTGACCACGACAAAGACACCTTTGAATCGCGTCTAAATCTGCTTCGCACGATTGAAGTCGAAATGAACCAGGAATATGGTGCAGGAACGGTTGAACTTACCATTACTCATTCCTATGAGAACATGCTCTCCGTGATCGAGCAGCATATGGATGTGATCGAGCGTGCACAGAATGCTATCCGCGAGGCAGGACTTGATCCGGTCTCCTACCCGGTTCGCGGCGGCACAGACGGCGCAAGACTCTCCTTTATGGGACTGCCTTGTCCAAACCTCGGAACCGGCGGCTACGGATTCCACGGACCATACGAACACATCTCCGTCGAGGGAATGGAGACCGCAGTTCGTATCATTAAATCGATTGCAACAGCATAATCTCATATTTATACAGTTTCTGTATATCAAAAATCCCGAAATCATACTTAAGATTGAAGTATGACTTCGGGATTTTATTTTTACACTGTAAGTTTCCTACTGCATATTTGCAAACAATGCTGCAATCTCATCCGGACTCAACGTCTTGTTTGGGTCCGACAGATCCGGCATCAGCGGCTTCTCTTCCTCTGCAGGTTTCTCCTCCACAATCGGTTCCGGCTCTACAGGCTTCTCCTCTTCTTTCGGTGCATCATCCGACATATTTGCAAAAAGCGCTGCAATCTCATCCGGACTTAACGTCTTGTTCGGGTCCGACAAATCCGGCATGGCAGGTTTCTCTTCCTCTACCGGTTTATCCTCAACAACTTCCGGAGTCTGTTCAACTGTAATTGCCGGCTCCTTGACAGAATCCGCAGCCTTTGGCTCTTCTTTAACTTCTTCGGCCGGTGTATCGCCCGACATATTTGCAAACAATGCGGCGATCTCGTCCGGGCTCATCGTCTTATTCGGATCCGACAGATCCGGCATCGGTGGCTTCTCCTCCTCTACCGATTTATCTTCAGCAACTTCCGGAGTCTGCTCAACTGTAATTGCCGGCTCCTTAACAGGATCCACAGCCTTTGGTTCCTCAATCACCGGTTCCGGCTCAATCGGTTTCTCTTCTACGATCGGCTTCTCCTCAGAAAGTTCCAGCTGAATTGTCGGTTCGTCCACAACTTCCTCAACTTCAGGAATATCCAGATTCTCAATATCCGACAGGTTCTCTGTCTCAAATGACTCCTTTTCCACAACTTCCGGCTTGACATCCTCATGATGTATCACCTCCGGCTGAACCACATTTGTCTGTGGCTGCGGCGCATACGCTGCTGCAACAACCGGCTGCTGGTAGCTCACCTTCTGAATCTGGTTAATTGCCTGATTCAGACGCAGCTCCATGTCTTTCATCTGAATAACGAGATCCTGCATCTTTACCTGAATGCTCTGCTCATTCGCATCTTCCGTCTTCTTCTGCTCCGAAACGATCTCTTCCTTATATGCTGTCAACAGCTTCGTAATATCGGCGATCGTATCGCTGCACTGCGTAAACTGCTCCATCACCTGATCATTGGAATTGATGAGCGCTTCCGTATTTTCACGGCTTCGGTTGATGATCACCTTCGCAATACCCTTCTGCGCATTCACGATTTCCTCAGTCGGAACCTTCGACACTTTCTCAAGGTAGTTCAGCTTATCCTCAAACTCCTCGAAATATTTCTTTAACATCAGATATGATGCCTTTTCCGATTTGAAAACGCTGTCATACTGCTCCTCATTACGAGCGTCCTTCATTTCACGTAAGGTAAACAATCCGTTGATTACCACGTAAAGACATACAAGATCGATCGCAGCGAGTCCCACGATTCCGAGATACATATCCGGAAAATTGATCATTGCATACAATTCTGCACTCATAACGAAGGCAAATAAAAGCACCCCAAAAATTACCTGCATCCTTGCCTTTGAATCTTTGTTTTTCATATGACGCTTCCTTCCCCGTTTGCTCTAATTATTCTAATATTTTACCATATTCTACAAATTGCAACAACAACTTGATATGGAAGAAAAAGGCGTGTAAATACAACTTCTAGTGCCTTACTTTATTCCTGCTCCAATCTCGCTCCGACACATTCTTTCAATGCTTTTATCAGCTTTTGCTCACTGAGTGGTTTTGTCAGATGTTCATTCATGCCGGAGATACGGCTGTTGATGATATCCTCGACAAAAGCATTCGCACTGATTGCAATGATCGGTACATTTTCCGCATCTTCACGTTTCATAGAACGTATCTTACGTGTTGCATCCCATCCATTGAGATTCGGCATCATAATATCCATAAAGATTGCATCATAATAGCCCGGTGTGGAATTCTCGAATTTCTTCACCGCTTCCAGCCCATCAGCAGCACATTCCACGTAGATTCCGCTATTCTCCAGCATCAGCTTCACGATTTCCATATTCACATCGTTGTCTTCCGCTACAAGTACACACATTCCGTCAACCGATAAGTCCGCGCATTGCGTCACCCTTTTCGGAATTGATGATGCTTCCCCGATTTCAAACGGAATCGTTACCGTAACAGTTGTTCCGACGCCTTTTTCACTTTGCAGTAAAATCTCTCCCCGCATCCGTTCGGTAAGCCTTTTTGCGATTGTAAGACCAAGACCGGAACCCTCATACTTTGAACGGCTTGTCTCATTCTCCTGTGCGAACATATCAAATGCATGTGTCACAAACTCTTCGCTCATTCCGATACCATTGTCAGCGCATCCGAATTCATACACTATCTGCTTCTCATCTGCATGTTTTTCTGTACACCATACACGAATACTTCCACCAGGATTCGTAAATTTGACGGCATTATCCGCAATAACCTTCAACAGTCGATCCAGATAGATCGGATTTCCGACTAAATGCATATGATTAATTTCCGAATGATCCCAATCCACGACATATTCAATATTTTTGTCGGCAGCTTTTCTCTGTTTGCCCGTATTCGCGTGATGCAATACCTCTGTCAGATCAAACGGAATCTTCTGATCGGTAATATCACCTGATTCCAGCTTGTTAATATTCAGAATATCGTTTACCAGCGAAACAAGATATTTGGACGATTCCATCATCTTATCTCTGCATTTCTGCTGCATAACCAGATCATCCGGATAACGGTTTGCCAACTCAATCATCCCCATAATTCCGTTAATCGGTGTGCGGATATCATGACTCATATTTGATAAAAAGCGAGTCTTAAAGACAACTTCCTTCTTCGCCTCTGACACCTGATACATGAGTTCATGTTCCTTCTTTTTCTCATCGCTGATACTTCGAATCACACAGAGCACATGCGTCAGAAGACCATTTTCATCCCTCTTTTTTTCAATAAAACGGAGCTTATGCCAGCTTCCATCTTTCATACGGTATTCGATTGCAATGGTTTCTTCATTTTTCATGCGTTCCGACAATGTCTTCAGATCGACAAATTTCAGGAAAACATTTTGGTACGCATCCGCAATTCTTTCTTCACACAGCTTCTGATTGGTGACCGACACAATTCCGGTCCTTTTTATTGACATATGCTCTCTGGCACGATTTGCAATCTCCTCATAATAATCCATCTGTATATCAATTCTTGAAACATATTGATATGTTTTTGCGATTGAAGAAATAATTTCATTGCTGAGCTGCGCCTCATCTAACGCGTGCTGTAACCGCTCCTGAATGGCTTTCTCCTTATACAGAATACTGTTCACATTACGAAAAGCCAGAAAAATATTATACTCTTCCGCATCAATAAAGCCTTTTACCGCATATGCCTCAAAATAGCAGTAAACACCTTCTTTGTTGACACTTTGGTAATGATACGTGATCTTCTCTTCCTTCCGGAGTCTTTTTTTCATATTGTGACAATTGAACCAATCCAGAAACTCTTCCCTGTTTTCCTCCAGAATAAATTCTTTGGCATACTGCTCCGCATAAGTATCAAAACTTTCAAAAATCTGCGGATGTTCCGTCACAATCTGCTTTGCGTTTGTGTTTGCATTCAATCGCAGAATTTCATATCTGCCGGAATTGAGTTCTATTCGATAAATCGAGACATACTCTGGAGATAACTTATTCAAAATTTCTTCCTTATTTTCCCGTTTTTTCTTTGCTCGAGCTATCATTTTTATAATTTCCTCTTAGTCTGTCCCTCACCACTGCTGCATTATCGCTCTGTTGAAAAATTGCTCCACAGACTCATACTCATCATCCTGTATCAGATTGCGGAATCACAGGACTTTCCGGGATTTTGTCTCAGATACTGCACAACAAGTTCATCGAAACCATATCGATTATATACCTTCGTCAAACCATCCGTCCACTTATCCAACTTACCTCTATTTTAGCACGAAAAAAGCGATACTGCATAGCAATTTCCACTCAATATCGCTCTTAATAAAAAAGCTCAAAAAACAAAGGGCGAAAAGCTGATTTTTCAAGCCTTTCGCCCATCATTATCATAGAAGAATCTAATTTACAGACTTTT
>CAKRKX010000099.1 GCA_934358675.1 uncultured Agathobacter sp.
TGTCTGCTCCACACCGCCTGCAATATAGTTGGCCGCTGCCTCATAGATGAGTGCAAGACCGGTTGTTACGATCATGGATGGAATACGAAGCTTTACATAAAACACTCCGTTTAACGCTCCGACGATAGTTCCTGTAAGGATACATCCAACGATCAGTCCAAAATATCCCAAATTAAATCTTGTTGCGAATACGCATCCGACGATTGCGGAAAGCATAATGTTTGCCCCAATGGAAAAGTCGAACATTCCCATTACCATTACAAAGTAGAATCCAACGGCACCAACGGTTGCAATCAGGCTGGCCTGAAAATAGTTGAGCATATTGCCGAATGATCCAAAGTTGTGCGGCGAAAGTATTTTAAAGATGGCCCAGGAAAGTACAACCAGACCGATCAGGATCAGATAGCCCATTGCTTTTCCCGAGATTTTTTTAGTAGTACCCATATTATCTACCTCTTCTTTTAGTCAATTCCAATTTGTTGTCATCTTTGATAAGAAAAGGTGGCGTCACAAGCGATGCCACCTTTTCCAGTTTTCATTGTATCTGTCTGTTATTTACCGGCACGAGCTGCTGCATCCTCAATAGATACGCTTGCTGCTGTCTTCTTTAAGTCTTCAAGGCTTAACTTAGACATGTCAACCAGTTCCTCATCTGTGTATGGAAGCTGATCTACGAAGTACTGCTCGTATGCCTTGTAGTCATCTGCTGATGATACATACAGGTATGGGAATGGAACATCCTCGAACTTGCCTCCGAAGTCTGAGTAATTGCCCTTGATTGCGTTGTAAACCATCATGAATGCGATCAATGGATCACAGTAATGTCCGCCGGACTCACCAGCCATAGATCCGTTCTCAAGTCTCTCTCCAAGGTCTGGAAGGAAGTCTGTAGATACGATATCGATATCCTGTGTCTTACCTGCACGCTCAACTGCTGCGATTGCTCCCTGAAGAGGATCTCCGCCGCCGCCTGCCGGAATTAATGCGTCAAGGTTAGGATCTGCTGCCATAAGAGCCTCTGCTGCCTTTGAACCACCCTCAGAAGTTGTTCCAGCATACTGTGGCTCAGAAAGAGTTGCCTGATCATCCGGATGCTCTTCGTTCCACTTGTCAACGCCTGCCTTGTAACCTTCCCATCTTCCGAGCCATGTAGCATCACCCTGCTCCCAGCCGATAAGACCGATGTTACGATCACCCTTGTTTAAAAGGATGTTTACGAGTTCCTCACCGTTTGCCGGCTCGTCCTCATGTACAGCACCGATGTAGTAATCGGAATCTGTAGCTGCCTGATAGATGTCTGCGCTGTTCTCCTGGCTGATCACACGGAAGAACTGTGCAAGATATACTTTATTGTCGTTACATGTCTTGATTGCGGATGTCATCTCTGTATCAGATGAGTTACAGATGATGATTCCCTGACATCCTGCTGCTGCAAGCTGCTCAACAGAAGCTGTAACCTTCTCGGAAACATGTCCCTGATCTACATACTGGACATCTACATCCAATGCCTTAGCAGCCTCATCAAGGATCTTCTTACACTGAGATCCGAGTACGTCAGTTGATGACCAGATGGAAACACCAATCTTGATCTTACCGGATGTGCTTGCTGAGCCTCCCTGTGCTGATGAATTTCCGCCTGTTCCGCAGGCTGTCATTCCAACTACCATTGTTGCTGCCAGGATGGCTGCTGTTACCTTCTTCAAAATTTTCTTCATACGTTATCCTCCCTTTACACATACGTGAACGTATTTTTTTGATATCTTGATTATATTACCACCTGCTTTTCAATGCAATAAAATACAACCATTTTTTCTTGCAAAGTTGTATTGTCGTTTTGCATTTTACTCACTATTTTTTGTTAAATTTGTGTCAATTTGTCTATTTTGACGAGTATTCTTCTTATTTTTTCCTTGTTTCGTTGTCGTTTTGTGCGTTTTTATAGTTTTTCTTGTTTTGGAACGCTTTTAGGCAATACAACTTTATATTGTTATATACTTGTATTGTATTGACAGTGTTTCAAGCGCAATGCTATGATAAATTCAGCAACTGATGTTAGTTAAATATGAAAGGAAGATGCATTATGAAGGTAATGAACATTCAGGATCCGCAGGAGTTCTTAAAGGTGATCGACAGCTGTAAGGGACAGGTTGAGCTGATTACAGCCGACGGAGACCGCTTAAACTTAAAGTCTAAGTTATGTCAGCTTGTTTCCTTATCAACGATCTTCGAATCTGCTGCTACGATCCCGGAGCTTGAGATCATCGCTCACGAGGCTGAGGATTCCAGAAAGATCATGGATTACCTGATGAGAGGTTAATCCGGTGCACAACGCAGAATAAACGGGAGTGATTCGATGAATCGCTCCCGTTTATTTTTGCACAAAAATAGGAAGTGAATGTTCATTCACTTCCTGCTCTTCGCTCTACGCTACAATTACTGTGCATCCCAATTTATCACAAGCTAGTGTAATTCCCATATCATTGCTGTAATAATCCAAATGTAAATTAATCGTATTGCCGCTCAACGCTGCGGTTCCACCATACTGAACAAAAACACTTGAAACATTAGCACCTTCAACGCGTAACACAGCATCTGCCTGCTGAGGCTTCTCTCCGGACGCCTCTGGAAGATTCACAAATCGAACAAGATACTGTGGGTTCATATCCCACTCATTTCCTTCATATACACATTCGACGGTGACTGTGCCGCTTCCGCTAGCAAGGTATACTCCCTCTCCTGATACCTTGCTTGCGAAAAGCATTGGCTTTACGTATTTTCCGTTCATGTTTTGTTTACCTCTTCTAATTACCCTCTTATTACGCTACTAATATAACATAATGTCGACGCATAGACAATAAAAATAAGCAAATTTTGTGCTTTTTTGTAATTTTTTGGCATTGATATGCTTTTTCAACAATTTTATACTCTTCAATCTGTTCTATTTGCACATACAATTCCGGTCTTATACCGCCGCAAACTGCGCCATATACAGATCGTAATACTTTCCTTTCTGTTCGAGAAGCTGCTGCGGTGTGCCCTGTTCCTCGATGCCGCCGTCGTTGATCACGAAGATACGATCCGCATTCTGGATCGTTGACAGACGGTGTGCGATCACGAAGCTTGTTCGTCCCGCAAGGAGTGCCTCGATGCCCTGCTGCACCAGAATCTCCGTGTGCGTGTCAATGCTCGAAGTTGCCTCGTCAAGGATCAGAATGCGAGGATCGGAGATCATGGTTCGCGCAAATGCGATCAGCTGACGCTGTCCGATCGACAGACCAGCGCCGCGCTCCTTGAGCACGGTGTCGTATCCGTTCTCCATTTTCATAATGAAGTCATGCGCATTGACCGCTTTTGCCGCAGCGATCATCTCCTCCTCGGTCGCATCCATTTTTCCGTATAAGATATTTTCCCGGATCGTTCCGTGGAAGATAAAGTTATCCTGTGTCATAACGCCCATCTGACGGCGCAGGCTCTCGATCGATACTTTCGTCAGATCGTAGCCATCGATCAGGATTGTTCCCTCCTCAATATCATAGAAACGGCTGATCAGATTGACGATGGTTGTCTTTCCGGCTCCGGTCGGACCGACCAGAGCGATCGTCTCCCCCGGACGGATCGTGAAATTAACATCGGAGAGTACCTTGGTCTCCGCAGGTGTTCCGCGGTCATACGTGAACGATACATTTTTAAATTCAACCGTTCCCTTAATGTCCGGCAGCTCCACGACATCGGTCTGATCCTTGATGTCCGGCTGTGTATCCATGATATCAAAGATTCGCTCTGCAGCCGACAGGTTCGTGATCACCTGATTATAGAAGTTACTCAGATTCATGATCGGGTTCCAGAACATATTAATGTAGGTTCCGAACGCCACAAGAAGTCCGACCGACACGCGCGGCGCACCCAGATATTTGACACCGACAAGGTACAGCATCATCGTTCCGATTCCCCAGCAGAAATCCACCACCGGTCCGAACATATCCGCACGCGCACACGCACGGATAAACGAATCACGGTGTTCACCCGCCAGTTCCCGAAACGACTTTCTCGTCTCCTCCTCCGCAGAAAAGCTCTGCACAACATTCATTCCCGCAATATCCTCATGGACAAAAGCGTTCAGGTTCGAAGATTTCTTGCGGAAGATCTGCCAGCGCTTGTGTGCGGTCGTCTGGATAAAGAACACGGCCGCGATCATCAACGGAATCGTGCACAGTGCAGCCAGCGTCAGCGGCAGATCTTTGATCGCCATGATCACAACAACACCGACAACCGTGATGAAGTCCGGAATCAGTGTTGTGACCGCATTGGTCAGCACTTCCTTCAGCGAGTTGACATCGCCGATGATACGCGCCAGGATTTTTCCGGTCGGTCTGCTGTCAAAAAACGAAAAGGACAATGTCTGAATGTGTTCGTACAGTTCCTGTCGGATCACCATCAGCACATCGTTGGAAATCTTTGACATCACGTACATGCGCACCTTGACCATGATCAGAAACACGATGTTGAGCACCGCCGCAAAGATGCCGATCTCCATAAGTCCCCGGTAATCGCCCACCGCAATATGATGGTCGATCGCTTCCTCGATCAGAAGCGGGTTTACAAGCTGTATCGCTACCGCGACCGCCATGCAGAGCAGCACAGCGATCACGCCTTTTTTATAATTCTTTAAATAAGAGAACAGTCGGATGATGATTTTCTTCTTATCCGAATTCTCCATATGTTCGTCTTCTCGATAAGAGTTGACTGCCATAGTCTCACCTCCCAGTAATTACAACGTTGCAGGAACCGGCTGTGCGCCAATGTTGTTCCTCTCACTTATGACTGCTCCGTACTGCGCCATGTAAGTGCTGTAGTACAGTCCCTTCTTCGCGAGCAGTTCTTCGTGCGTTCCGCGCTCCGCGATCCTGCCGTCCTCCAGATAGATGATCTCATCCGCATGGCGGACCGCCGAAATACGATGCGCGATGATCACCTTGGTCGTCGCATTCATCTCGTTTAACATCTTCTGGATTTCATGCTCCGTCTCCATATCCAAAGCCGAAGTCGAATCATCCATCACAAGGATCGGACAATGCTTCGAAAGTGCTCGCGCGATGCTTATGCGCTGCTTCTGTCCCCCGGACAGTCCCACGCCGCGCTCACCGACAACGGTCTCATACTGCTGATCCATATCCTCGATAAATCCGCTCGCCTGCGCATACGCCGCTGCCGCCTTGATCTCCTCCATCGGCATCGTGTCGCGCCGTCCCATCTTGATATTCTCCTCGATCGTATCCGAGAACAGGAACACGTCCTGCATAACGACCGCGATATTTTCGCGAAGCTGTTTCAGCGACAGATCCTTCACATCCACGCCGTCTAACGTAATGCTTCCCTTCTGCACATCATAGAAACGCTGCATCAGATTGACGATCGACGACTTGCCCGAACCGGTCGCTCCCATGATGCCGAGTGTCTTTCCTGCCGGTATCGTAAAGCTGACATCCGAGAGGATCTCGTTTCCGTCGATCGCAAAATCGACATTGGAAAAAGCGATCTCGCCTTTTACCCCGTCAAGCACCACCGGATGCTCCGCTTCCCGGATGGTCGATGTCTGCTCGAAGATCTTGCGAATCTTCTTTCTCGATGCGACCGCCGAGGATACATCGTTGGTCAGCCAGCCGAGCATTTCCATCGGCCATGTACAGTTGCGGCTGTACTCCACATACGCGACGAGCGATCCGATATCCATCTCGCCCTTCATGACCAGATAACCGCCGAGCACGGTCATCACGATCGGAAGCAGTACGCCGACAAACGAGAAGATCGGATAGTAACGAACCAAGGCCTTCGCCTGCGACATATTCAACTCATAGTAACGCTTATTGTGCGATAAAAACTTGTTAATCTCATATTTTTCACGGGCAAACGCCTTTACCGTGCGCACGCCCGCAAGATTTTCCTCCGCAACGGTCGTAAGTTCCGCATTTTCCTCGCTGATATCCTCATAGATCTTATCCAGCTTGCGCTCCATGACGATTGCCACTGTTCCGCACACCGTCATAAATACAAGCGGCACAAACGTCAGCTTCCAGTTCAGGTGGAACATGCAGTACAGCACGCTCACCACATGGATGACCACCTGTACCACGAGCATTCCGACGAAACCGAGCGCATACATGATATGATCGACATCATCCTTCACACGCGCCATCAGTTCTCCGGTATTCGTCTTGCCGAAATAATCCATCGACAGTCCCTGAATATGTGTAAACAGTTCCTTGCGCATCTCGGTTCCGATCGTCACACCCGCCTTATCTGCGGTAAATTCCTTAAAATATCCAAACACACTTCGACCGATACCGATCAACGCGATCGCTGCGAGCAGTCCCGGCAAAAGCGCCAGATCCCCGCTCGTAAATACTTTATTTACAATTTCTTTTGTTATCATCGGATAGAGCATATCCAGTCCGATCGCCAGCAGCATACATACCAGTATGATCAAGTAGTAGTACCAGTATTTCAGCATATATGTACTGATTTTCTTCACGCTAAATTCCCCTTTCTCTCCGTCATCAAACATTCTTTGCAACCCTTCCCGACGACTGTTTGATTCCTTAATTCCCCTCGGTTGCCTTTGCAGAACGCAAAAAAGCCCCCGGTGTTCTGTTTCCACGCAAAAACGCGTCACAAAATCACCGAAGGCTTCACATTCTATCTACATTCTCTTAGTAAAACACTAAATACAATGCACAACCGAGGTAATTTCATGACTCAGATTATTCAAATCTTTATAAAGTGCAAATCCAAACATTCTTTTTACCTCGCTTTCTTTCATACTTTTGGTTTACTTTTCAAGTAAAACACAGCTTCCAATAATTGTCAAGCATTTTCCTTCATAATTTGACCGTTTGCGGTCACACTATACTCAAGCACATGAGAACAGCAGGTTGACAAAGGAATTTGCCGACTCACCAAGTATCATGCGCACGTCGGCAGATTCCTGTTGGCGAAATGTATTTTCAGGAGGTGAACAACTATGGCAAGTAATTCTTCAAATTCATCAAGCAATTCCGGACGTATGGCTGTTCCGGAGGCAAAGGAAGCGATGAAGCGTTTCAAGGAAGAGGTAGCAAGCGAGCTTGGAGTACCTTTAAAGGACGGTTACAACGGTGACTTAACTTCCAAGCAGGCCGGCTCGATCGGTGGAGAGATGGTCAAGAAGATGATCATGAAGCAGGAAGAGCAGATGAAATAAGTCCTGGTTGCAGGACGCACAAAAGCCCGGAGGGACAAAGGTCTCTTCGGGCTTTCTGTTACATTTTCCTATCGGTGCTCCCATAAAACGCTACACACCGTATACAATGCTCTCCTTCAGTACTTTTGCAGCATCCTGATCCTTGAGATACGCCACGATCTCTGCGGCAAAATCGATTGCGGTGCCAAGGCCGCGGCTCGTGATGATATTACCGTCTTTGGCAACGGAATCGGTTACGAAGTTCGCACCGTTCAACTTTCCTTCCACGCCCGGATAACAGGTTGCCGTCTTGCCCTCAAGCAATCCTGCATTGCCAAGAACACTCGGTGCCGCACAGATGGCAGCGACAAGCTTTCCGCTTTCTGCAAATTCTCTGATCACACGGTTGACGGTCTCATCCTCCATCAGATGTGTCGTTCCAGGCATTCCTCCCGGAAGCACGATTCCGTCGTAAGATGCATAGTCCGCATCCGCTTTCTTAACATCCGTCCGAAAAGCAATCTTGTGCGAGCCTGTCACCATATCGTTTCCGCTGACAGAAATCATCTCGATCTCAATTCCTGCTCTGCGCACAAGATCCACCA
>CAKRKX010000100.1 GCA_934358675.1 uncultured Agathobacter sp.
GGACCTCACCGTGTGCAATGTAAGCACGAAGCTTTGCATCTGCGGTACTCTGCAGACGGAAGAATGTGATATATCCAGGAGCGATATCTCCCTCTAAGGTTCCGTTTGTCACTTCAACCGGAAGACTTCTTGCCATAATCTTCTGATTTCTCATCTCACAGAAAGAAAGCTTGCAGGATGCGGTATTTCCGCAATGGAATCCCATGAAAGTATCTTTCAGTGTATATGGGAACTTATCCTTAATCTCTTCATTGTACATATCTGCCGGTACAGAGTTGTTGATATCCAGTAAGGTTACGACATCCTCACTGACAACGGTTCCGATGAACTCACTTAAGCATCCGTAGATATCAACCTCGCAGGATACCGGGATTCCCTGTGCGGTCAGACGGCTGTTGACATAGCAAGGAACAAATCCGAACTGCGTCTGGAATGCAGGCCAACATTTTCCGGCGATTGCCACATACTTACGGTATCCCTTGTGTGCTTCTACCCAGTCCTTTAAAGTAAGCTCGTACTGAGCAAGCTTTGCAAGAACTTCCGGCTTCTTATTTCCTTCACCAAGCTCGGCTTCCATCTCTGCAACTACAGCAGGGATTCTCTCGTCTCCCTCATGCTTGTTGAATGCCTCAAACAAATCCAACTCTGAGTTTTCTTCAATCTCAACACCAAGGTTGTAAAGCTGCTTGATCGGTGCGTTGCAGGCAAGGAAATTAAGCGGTCTCGGTCCGAAGCTGATGATCTTGAGATCATTTAAAGCTACGACAGCGCGTGCGATCGGCTCAAACTCATGGATCATGTCCGCACACTCTTCTGCTGTTCCGACCGGATACTCAGGAATGTACGCATGGATGTTACGAAGTTTTAAGTTGTAGCTTGCATTGAGCATTCCGCAGTATGCATCGCCTCTTCCGTCAAGAAGGCTGTCTCCGGACTCCTCTGCTGCTGCAACAAACATCTTCGGTCCGTCGAAATGCTTTGCAAGAAGTGTCTCTGCAATCTCCGGTCCGAAGTTTCCGAGATATACGACCAAGGCGTTACATCCGGCTGCCTTCACATCCTCCAATGCCTGCACCATATGGATCTCGCTCTCCACGATACAGATCGGGCACTCATAAATATGTTCCTCACCGTATTTTGCAGTATAAGCATCGATCAGTGCTTTTCTTCTGTTTACCGAAAGACTCTCCGGGAAACAGTCGCGGCTGACAGCCACAACTCCGATCTTGATATTTGGCATATTTTTGTTATTCATGTTTTTATCCTCCTTTGAATATAAGCGTTATAAAATGGTTATATTTTCTCCTCTTAATCCGTTAAATGCGCCCTCGATCGCAGCATCCTCATGCGCGATCAGCCACTTGTTTTTTGCCGTCATGATTTTGTCCTCGCCATTTGTCGCAAGTTCAAAATCAATCGGTGTGTTCGTGCCCTTCGGCAGAATCACAATGCACTTAAATCCTCCATCCGCTGCGTTGCACGGTGCATAATGAAGTGTCGTCTCATACATTTCAACAACCGTTCCCGCCGGAACCTTAAAAGCGTCGATTTTTGCTGTATCATAAGTAAATTCATCCGTTACATCCGGCAGCCATCCCAATAAAAGGATCATATCCGTTACCGCAATGTTGATTTCGGAATTTCTGTGATATTCCACCGCATTTAACTTGTGATTGTTTCCGTTGCAGTAACCGATCTGGATTGGCAGCCCTCCGAATACACGATTCTGAAATTCGTGTGCCTCCGGGATTGCCTCAAGTTCCTCAACGGACGGCACATAAATAACATCCTCCGGAAGCGGTGTGTGCTCCATTCCCTTTATCAGCTTTGCGCATTCCATATTGTTCCAGACCTTACCGTATTTACGGAATTTTTCATCATTAACAGAAAAAATCTCCATGATTACCTCCCAATACTCATTTTTCTTGAGTATAACAGTTCGGTAACCACGGAGACGTGCCTTTCTTTGTCTTTCCAATGTCACTTTTTTGTCCTATGTATTCTTTTTCCCTACAAGCATCTTTCGATATTCGCTGGTCAGCATTCCATATCTCTTGCGAAACAGATTGGTAAATGCCTTACTGTTTGCGAAACCATGCTCCAACGCAATATCCACGATCTGCTTGTCCGTATTCTCCAAATCCCTGATCGCATGCTCCAGCCGGATGCTCTGCAGATAATCCTTATAGTTGATACCCGCGTAACGGGCAAACATTTTCGACAGATAGGACGGCGAATACCCGAAGATTCCCGCCAGCTTTTCGAGCGAAATATCTTCCGTATAATGATCCTTGAGATAAGAAGTGATCATTCCGAGACGATTGAGCTGCATATTGCTTTTGATCAGTTCGTCCTTCACTTCTAGTTTCCGGTATTTCTTTACCAGAATATGTAACAGCTGATAGAACATGCTCAAGATTTCAAAATCATATCCATCTGCCTGTGTCCGGTACACTTCGTACATACAAAAAATGAGAGTTGCCACCTGCTCGTCGTATGCCCGCTCGCTGTGTGAAAACCAGATAAACTGCTCCCCCGTGAAATACGACGCAAACTGGTTCAGCGGAATCTGCAGTACGATCGTATGATTCGGCTTGTTTGCATGAATCGCATGCACCTCGTTGCTGTTGACGATAATAAATTCTCCCTCTCCCAGATGGTAATGCGTCGCATCCAGAATAAAATCCAGTTCGCCCTCCTGCACCGCGAATATTTCAATGGAACGGTGCCAATGCTTCTCTCTGATATATTTTCCGTTGTATCCTTCAAACAGAAACAGTTTGAACGGAAAGCCTTTGTCCGGCACAATGACCTCATGCTGGTACTGCTGCTCTGTCATATCATCCCACCTTTGTTTTGAAAAAAGCATTGACGATCTCTCATCAATGCTTTTATTCTCATAGTTTCCATCATTCCTCACATTTGAATGACTTTGAATGCTTGTCCTATATTATACATTGAAACGGAAAAGAATAACATCTCCGTCTTTCACGACATAATCTTTTCCTTCCATTCCAACGATGCCTTTTTCTCTCGCTGCGGAAAGGCTTCCGTTATCGAGAAGATCCTGATAGTTGACCACCTCAGCCTTGATGAATCCACGCTCGAAATCTGTATGAATCTTGCCGGCTGCCTGCGGTGCCTTCGTGCCTTCCTTGATCGTCCATGCGCGGCACTCATCTTCTCCGGCGGTCAGGAAACTGATCAGACCAAGTAACTTATAGCTTGCAGCCACAAGCTTGTCAAGTCCGCTGGATGCTACACCGAGATCATCCAGATATTCCTTCTTCTCTTCGTCAGACAGTTCCGACAGTTCCTGCTCAATCTGTGCGCAGATCACGAATACTTCCGCGCCCTCTCCCTTTGCCATCTCGCGTACCTTGGCGACATGCGGGTTGCCTGCACCATCGTCTGCCAGATCCTCTTCCGCTACATTTGCAGCGTAGATGGTAGGCTTAGCGGTCAGAAGATTATATCCCTTGAACCAGATCCGCGCATCATCATCGTCCGGAACCTCAAACGTTCTTGCCATCTTGCCATCCTCAAGGTGTGCCTTGATTGCCTCTACCAGCTCAAGCTCCTTCGCCAGTGTTTTGTCCATTCTTGCCTGCTTCGCAATCTTTGCGATTCTTCGGTCAAGGATCTCCACATCGGAGAAAATCAGTTCAAGATTGATCGTCTCAATGTCACGTGCCGGATCAACCGATCCGTCCACATGGATGATATTGGTGTCCTCGAAGCAGCGTACCACATGCACGATCGCATCGACCTCACGGATGTTTGCAAGGAACTGGTTTCCGAGTCCCTCACCCTTGCTGGCGCCTTTGACAAGACCTGCAATATCAACGAATTCGATCGTTGCAGGTGTCACCTTCTTTGTATGATAAAGTTCACCGAGCTTTACGATTCTCTCATCCGGAACCGATACGATTCCCACGTTCGGGTCGATCGTTGCGAATGGATAGTTGGCAGACAACGCACCTGCCTTGGTTAGTGAATTAAATAATGTACTTTTTCCCACGTTCGGGAGTCCGACGATGCCGAGTTTCATTTTTATATATTCCTCCTAATAAATCCTTTATTTTATAGGGTTTTGTGCTTTATTAAATCGTATCGAGTGCCATAATGAGTGCCACCAAGTATATCAATATATGTACTTTTATACGACATTCAAGGCACAAGCCACTGTCTTACTTCCTGCAATTTCTTAGAGCGTTTTGATTTTCTTTTACCGAACCTATCTACAAACCTTGCGCAATATGTACCATTCGCCTGCTGATAGATTCCCTCACCAAGCTCCTTTCCTCTTAAGTCCTTACCCATAATTCCAGCTCCTTCCAAAATAAAAGAAGCTCCAATATAGCAACTTATAGATTACCACAATGGAGCTTCAAATTCAACGAGAATCAGCTATTTTTTCACAATTCGATACTATCTGCTAGGAACTTTTCGAACTCTTTTCGTTTCACCAATTTCTTTTTACCGACATACAACACAAATGGACATCTAGGCATGCATCCTAAAAACAGTTCTGAGATATTTAATTCTGTCACCCTCGCAGCGTGGAAGAAACTTCGAATAGAATCCACCATTAATGGAATTAATGATGAATTGAAAGAAAAATCATTCTCAATTTTTGATGAATATATTTCCATCACCCCTTTAGAGACAGTCAACAAGAAAACCTATATGAAATACCTTAAACAAAAACTTCCTATGGAAAAAATAACATTACACGCCGATAAGACTGATTCAAAAATTTATATAAAAAAAGTGTTTCATTAATAACTTACCAAAACTTTTTTACTAATAACGAATTTAATTACTCATCCTTTATCAACTATCTTGTCAACCACACATTTGACCCCTTGTTACATAGAATGATGCTAGAAATCCAAAAGGACAAGCTTGCAAAAAAATTTGCGGATTTATTTATAAGATATCTTGATGCGGACTAAAAAGTCCTCTGACCTCTTAAACCAAAAGATTCCCAAACAAAAAACGGAGCTGAATTAAATCAGTCCGTTTTTTTGTTAATTATTTATTTTGTAATTGTAACGGGAATAACAATATACTCTTGATCTTCGGCATATTTGTCAAATGCTTCATCACTCTGACCAGCCTTCTCATATGCCACATAATCTTCATCATCATACACTGCGTATGTAGTTATCAGAACCGAAGTTTTTCCAGCCTTCTTTGCTTTTATTTTAAGAGTGACCGTTGATTTTCCACTATCATCAACATTCTTTAAGTCACCAAACCGGAAACTGTCAATGTTGTCGTTACCATCATCCGTTTCATAACAGGATAAACTATATGGCACATCCCCCCATGTCATATTATACTTTAATTTGATCGTTTTTGTTTCTCCAACTTTCATTTTAATAGAGGAAACATTTGCTTTTAACCAATTTGTCACGCGAACATTACAGTAATACTCTTTTTTGCTCTTTGAATCTGTAGCAATAATTCTACATTCTCCTTTTCCAACTGCTACAACTTTTCCTTTTTTCACAGTTGCTACTTTCTTATTGTCAGATTTCCAAGATACTTTTCCCTTCGCACCTCGTAGTTTCAAGGTCACATCATTGCCAACATTCATAAGCATACCTTCTCTTACCGCACCATCGTGCGTTGTGCAAAGTGCCGGCTTTTTACTCTTGGATGCCGCCTCCGCAATATTCTGCTGTGTTGGCATCATCGCCGGTACAACCAAAGCAACAAACAACACCACTGCAATGGCACTCATAACTTTTTTCCAATTGTTTTTCATTTCATTCTCCTTTTTCTTAATCACTTTTGATCTAATGCTTTTTTAGAAGATTTCTTCCTAATCCCCCTTTCCTCTCCACTGCTATCTTTGAAGTTAGCACACTGCATTGTTTTTTGCAATGCTCATTTACTTTCTTTTATGCATTATTATGAATAAAAAAGGAGTCACAACCACATGGCATTTCAATTAAAATCCAACCGAAAAGAAACCGACAAGCTTATGAATACGCATTAGAGAATATGGATCCCCCATTTAATAAATAAGAACATTAAAAAGCGGTAAAGGTTTTCCTCTACCGCTTAATTCAATCTATTCTGCTATATGGAGCTTTAACTATTGTGTTTCATTTTTTAGTCAAGTTCTATGTCAGCCTCTAGGAACTGCTCAAACGCTCGCCTTTTCACTAATTTTTTTCGTCCAACATAGAGTACAAAAGGGCAAGATGGTTTTCTCAGTAAATCTGCAACAGACAGAGAACAACAATTTTCTGCTCCCCACAGATTTCTGATCAGCTGGCATATTGTACCTTTTCCATTATTTCCTTTTCTGGAATAGAAGAAGATTGCCTTATTAAAAGGCACGTTCGGTCAGCATAACCTGCGTCACCATGATCCGCGGCACATGCAACAGCTGCAACGCGTAGCAGATCTGTTCCAGCGTCGTCGTCGCGATAAGCACCAACAGCTGTTACTTCTTCTTATTTACGGTTACGGTCATTCTTATGACCTTTGACTGACCGTTTTCCAGTCTGACAACCGCCTTGACAACTGTCTTTCCGGGCTTCAGACCCGTGATCTTGCCATTCGAGCTAACGCGCGCCACATCCGGATTGAGGACCGAAAAAGTCACTTTATCAACATTGTACCAGTTGACCCCTTTCTCAAACCAGAAGTACGTCCCCTGCTTCTCGCGGATGGTGGCTGATTGTTTCGTGGCTTTGATCGACCGCAGTATCTGTTTCGTGAGTGCTTCTTCCTCATCGGCTGTCACTAACTCATAGATTCCGTGACCCAGCTCATTATGATCCAGTTCAACGCTTCCATCTGCCGCTACCCTGAAAGGCATTTTACTGACCACAAGCTTCTCACCTGTTTCGGGATCTATCTCAATGATCTTCATTTTTTTAGGTCTCACGGTTCTTTTCAGAAGCGTATTTACATTGACCGTCACTTCCCGGATGACCCAGTCGTTTTTCGTGAGCATCTTGATCGTAGTCTTTACATTTTTCGTACCTGCTGCCTTTACGATCTCTGAAAGTGCTTCCCCGGAGATCTTCACATTGCCAAAACCTCTATCAAGAATTTCTGCGGTAGCTGAAGTGATCTTGCCTTTGGCATTCTTCGATACATTTACCGTCACGTTCAGTCCAGTTGCTTCGTTTCTGATCTCGGTCTTAATCTGTACGGAACCGTCCTCTGCCCGGACTTCTGTCGTGGTCACAATCGTACCGTCTTCTCTGGTCTCGGTCTTAATCGTAGTCTTGTCCTTGTTATCGTCCTGTGGCGGAGCCGTTTCAGATCCGCTGTCGATGGAACTGCCTGATGAACTGCTGCCGGAGCTGCTGCCACTGTCCGAGCTGCTGCCGGAACTGCTGCCATCGGAGCTGCTTCCACTGTCCGAGCTGCTGCCGGAACTGCTGCCACCGGAGCTGCTTCCACCGGAAGTGCCCCCATCCGAACTGCTGCCGCCGGATGATTCTTTCGTAAATGCCATTCCGACCATATCACTCATGATATGACCATCTTCTATCGCAATTGCCCAGATCGTAGTCGTCTCTGTCAGCGTAATCGGTGTGTCGTACTTCTGCGATTCCTTTGTTGGCACTGTACCATCTGTTGTGTAATAAATGATCGCACCGGTGGTCGCTGTGATCGTCACATCCGTGCGATCCGAAAACTTGTCAGCACCGGAAATCGTCGGAACGCCGCTGTCTCTCG
>CAKRKX010000101.1 GCA_934358675.1 uncultured Agathobacter sp.
AAAAGTGAGATCATCACCATTGAACTGCCGGTGCTTGCTGATGAAGATCTCGCGCAGATCCGCGCATTACCGCATGTCTATCACGTTGATTACAAGGATCACACTTTAACGATCCTCTGTGACGGCGGCAAGCATAATCTGGTACGCGCCTTAAATTTTCTGCAGGAGAAGGATCTTGTGATCGGTCATGTATACTCGCAGCTTCCGACACTCAATGATGTCTTTCTGGAAATTACCGGTAAAGCGCTGCGCGACTGATGTTCAGCAAAGGAGGTACTTACCATGACGAATTTTAAATATGCCCTTCTGCGCCTCATGCGCAACAAGGCAAACCTGTTCTGGATTCTGGTTTTTCCGATCCTATTGAGCTGCCTGTTCAAGATCGCCTTTTCCAATATTACCGCATCAGAAAACTTCCACACGATAGAAGTTGCCGTGGTCGAGGGGGACAGTGCGGATGCCGCCGCTTTCCACACCATGATCGAACAGCTTTCCGGCGACTCGGATGACGCAATGCTTACCGCTACATTCTGTGACGACGGGAAAGCACGCACGCTTCTTGAAAAAGGCGAAGTGGATGGTGTCTTCTACTCGACCGACGAAATAAAGCTTGCGATCAATGCCGACCGGTCGGATGCTTCCATCAATCAGAGTATTTTACAATCGCTGCTCACGCAGTATTACCTGAACCGCGATCTGATCGTACAGATGCTTGCCGACAATCCTGCCAATATCGAAGCTTTCGTTTCTTCTCTGGGAGAGTCAGTGGATACCCGGAAAGAAGTTTCCCTGACGAACAAGGACAGTGACACTTACGATCAGTATTTTTACAACCTGATTGCGATGGCCTGTCTGTACACGGCAATGGGTGGAATCAATCTTGCGATCAACAATTCCCCTGATCTGTCCACACTCGCTGCGCGAAAAACGATTGCCCCGGCGAAACGCCGGACGTTTCTGTTCACCGAGCTTGCTGCAAATATTATCTTTGAATCCATCTTAAACATTGCGGCGTTTCTCTTTATCATCGCTGTTTTAAGAGTTCATATGACGGCACACCTTGGACTTGCACTGCTTACGATTCTGGTATCCACCACGTTTTCTATCACGTTTGGTATGTTCTTAGGCTGCATCGGGCCGAAATCCGAAGGCGGCAAGACCGGACTCATGTTTGCAACCGTAATGCCAATGTGTTTTCTAAGTGGACTGATGATGGGAAACATGCGCATTGTTGTAGAAAAGCATGCCCCGATCGTAAACCGGATCAATCCGGCGGCTTTGATCTCCGACAGCTTTTACATACTCAACAATTACGACTCGATGAACCGCTATGCACGGGATATTCTCACGCTGCTTTTGATGGCAGCCATCCTGTTCCTATTCTCAACACTCGCTACAAGGAGGAAAACCTATGCAAGTCTGTAAAACCTTTGCTAAAATTGCAAAGAAAAAGTTTACAAATACGATTACTTATTTTATTGTGTTTTTCGTTCTGCTGATCGCATTCTCATTTCAGGCAGACTCGACCTCCGGCAAGCAGTTTCGCGTATCGTCAGTCGATATATGCATCATCGATCAGGACGAAAGCACCGCAAGCAAAGCATTATGCGATTATCTGACTTCCATCCATAACCGCATCACGCTCGATTCCTACGATCGTGAGACCTTGCAGGATAATCTCTACTATCAGCAGATCGATTATGTATTGACCATCCCTTCCGGTTTTGAAGGAAATCTCAAATCCGGTGATTTTAAGGATCTCGTGGAGAGCAGCAAACGTGGAGACAGTGCAAGCGGCTACTTTGTCGACCGCCAGATCGATGCCTTCCTAAATTCCATTGCAGCGTATCTTTCAAGCGGCTTTACACTCGATGCTGCGATCAGCGGAACGAACCACTCCTTAGAAAGTGTTCCAGCGGTTGACGGAGTCCACTTTGCCGGCACTGCGAAAGGCGAAAATTCCCTGATGTACTACTTTTTCCAGTACTTTCCGTACATCGCGCTCATGATGCTGCTGTGTGGTCTTTCTCCGGTATTGATGGAATTTCACAAAGAAAATTTAAGTGCACGCATCCGCTGCAGTGCACTTGCCGATACGCGCGTTGCCGCCCAGCTTGGTCTGTCCTGTTTTGTATATGTGGTACTTCTGTGGCTCGCATTCCTTGTGATTGCAGCCTGTCTCGCCGGACCGGCACAGCTGCTTAGTATCTCCGGACTACTTGGTCTGCTCAACAGTTTCGTCTTTATACTGATTGCGGCAGCCATCGCTTCATCATTAGGTTCGTTTTCGATTGACTACAACATCGTCAATATGATTGCCAACATTCTCGGTCTCGGCATGAGTTTTCTGTCCGGAATTTTCGTTCCGCAGTCTATGCTCGGAGAAAAAGTATTAATGATCGGTCGTTTTCTTCCTGCCTATTGGAATGTCCGTATCGTCAACATGCTCGCCCCATATGCAGACGATGTACTTTCCATGCGCACGTACTGGATATGCATTGGTATCCAGCTGTTATTCTTCCTTGTACTTTTTACCATGTATCTGGTCGTAGAGCACCGGCGCGCACGCTAACTTCGTGCAGGCTCGTTTCTTCAAAATAAAGTGTGCGCTCGTCGCACACTTTCGCGCGCGAGCGGTATGCTCAGCATAAACTTCATCTCCGCGAGCTGCGCATCCCCGCGGAGCGTTTTGATTCATAGGAAGGAATTTCCTATGAATCGAAAAAACTCCCCGTATCCGGCATCTGTCCGGACTTCGGGGAGTTTTTCGTAGTTTATGACTATTGCAGCCCTCTCGCATGAGAGCCGCATATTTTCTATTTTACCGGTTCAACCTTTTTCCGGGCAGACGCATACGGCAATCCTTTTCGTTTCACATGCATCCTATAGAAAAACAGTACGATTGCCTCAAGCCTTCTTTTGAGTACGATCTGGATCTCCTCCTTCGGATGGATCGGCTTCACGAGGATCGTGCGGATGCCCGCGAGGTTTGCACCGCACACATCCGTAAAAATCTGGTCTCCGACAAAAAGCGTGTTTGCCGTATCGGTTCCCAGTTCCTTCATGGCCTTACGGTAACCTGCCGGCTTCGGCTTTCCGGCTTTATAAATATACTGCACATGCACTGCATCGTTAAACATCTTTACCCTTGGTTCCTTATTGTTGGAGAGGAGCATGCATTTGAATCCAAGCTCCTTTAAGTGCCGAAACAAAAGAATCGCCCGCTCATCCGCAGGCGCTCCGTGTGGGACTAACGTATTATCAATGTCAAAGATAATGCCGCGATACCCTTCGTTATACAATTTATCAAAATCAATGTCATATGTGGAATCCAAATATTCTCCCGGATAGAGAAATGCACACATAAGGGGTACTCCTTTGCTTTTAGGTAATGCACTCATTTCGTGAGCACATTACAATATGGAGCAGATGCATTTCAAAGCAAGCTTCGCTTGCAGGCATCTGCGTGGGTAATGCACTCATTTCGTGAGCACATTACAATATGGAGCAGATGCATTTCAAAGCAAGCTTCGCTTGCAGGCATCTGCGTGGGCAATGCACTCACTTCGTGAGCACATTACAATATGTATTACAGTGAAAAATTCTCTCCGGAGCGCATATTCTGCTGCGCTGCTTCATTCGTCTTCTTAGTGACTGCATCGCTGCTTCCGACGAAATACTGATACTGTTGAAGAACCTGATCCTTGCCAAGATCGGATACCGCCTTCTGTACATCCAGACTCTCAAGATCACTATCTTTTCCCTTGAGTTCATAAGTTTCTCCCGGGCGGTAAGTCTGTGCAAAATCGTAGGAATCAAAGTTCTGCTCAACCGGTACTTCCGTAACCGTTACCTGCGGCTCCTCCGGCTGCTGCAAAGAGATCGTCGGCTGCGCTTCTGCGATCTGCTGGTTGCGCAGCGCTTCGGCTTTTATTGAATTGTAATCATAGAATCCTGCATATGGACGAATTCCTGAGATATTCATACCGGTTCTCCCTTCATCTCAATCGTTATGATTTCAGCATCATTTTCTTTAACTCATTCATGAATGTGTTCACATCCTTAAATTCACGGTAAACGGATGCAAATCTTACATAAGCAACCGCATCGAGATCCTTTAACTTATCCATCAGAATCTCTCCGATGAGGGAACTCGGGATTTCTTTCTCCTCACGGTTAAAAATCTCAATTTCCACATCATCGACAAGTCTCGTAATCTGTTCTGCGGAAATCGGACGCTTGTGACAGGCAAGAAGCACACCGGCTTCAATCTTGGTTCTGTCGTACTGCTCACGATTGTTGTCCTTTTTGATAATGATCAGCGGAATCGTCTCAACCTTCTCATATGTAGTAAAACGCTTTCCACAATCATCGCAGAGACGGCGGCGACGGATCGAATTATTATCATCGGCCGGTCTGGAATCGATTACTCTTGTATTCTCACTGCTGCAAAACGGACACTTCATCGGATGCTCCTCCTACTAAATTTATATAGAATAAGTATAACTGCCCAAGATTTTGTTGTCAATCATTCGATCACGTTAAATCTTACGCTTCATCTCTTTCTCATTGAACTCTACAAGTATTATATCGGGTCCAATTCGAATAACTTTAGCCCATGGAATACAAAATTCGCTATCTCTGCAAAAACATCCTAAATATTTTCCCGGTCCCGGTATGACAAGCGCCTTGATCTCGCCGCATTCCCTGTCAAATTCCAGATCGCGCACATTGCCGAGACACCGGCAGTCACTGACATTGACCACTTCTTTTTCGCATAAATCCGAAAAACGCATAGCATCACCCCAAGGTAATACTATGCGCTCTCTTCCCATTCTATGCGAAATTAAAACCAATCTTTCATGATCGGATATAACTGTTTAAATTTCTGATATTTTTCTTCGTACTTTTGAACCAGTTCCGGATCAGGCTCTACCGTGTCAATCACCTTGACAAGCTTTGCACATGCATGCTCAACACTGTCGTATGTACCACATCCTACCGCCGCGAGAATCGCCGCTCCGTATCCCGGACCTTCCTCCGATTCGATGATCTCAAGCTTCACATTCATGACTGCTGCGATAATCTGTCTCCAGAGTGGACTCTTGGCCCCACCTCCACAGATTCTGGAAGAATCGATCGTGATGCCGAGCGATCTGGCTACTTCAAGCGAATCGCGAAGACCGAACGCAACACCTTCGAGGACTGCAAGTGTCATATCCTCTCTCGTCGTATCCATCGACATTCCGACGAACATCGCTCTTGCATCCGGATTGTTATGCGGAGATCTCTCTCCCATTAAGTAAGGCAGATAGAATACCTGATTCTCACCGAGTGTTGTGATTCCTTTCTGCTCTCCGGCATAATCTTTTGTCTTTAAGATTTCATCCATCCACCACTTATTGCAGGACGCTGCGGAAAGCATACATCCCATCAGATGATAGCCACCGTCCGCATGTGCAAACGAGTGAAGCGCATTGTGCTCATCCACGCCAAACTTGTCGCTGGAGACAAAAAGCGTTCCGCTTGTTCCGAGCGAAAGATTGCAATGATCTGCGCCTACCGTTCCGGTTCCGACAGCCGCAGCTGCGTTATCACCGGCACCGACAATAATCTTGACTTCCGATGAGAGTCCCAGTTCTGCGGCAATCTCCTCTTTGAGCGTTCCGACAACCTCATAACTCTCATACAGATCCGGAAGCTGCTCACGCGATACATGACAGATCTCCATCATTTCTTTGGACCAGCATTTATTCTTGACATCCATAAGAAGCATTCCCGACGCATCCGAATAATCCGTGCAGAATGTTCCGGACAGACGGTATGCAAGGTAATCCTTCGGAAGCATAATTCTTTTTACCTTTGCCCAGAGTTCCGGTTCATGCTTCTGCATCCAGAGGATTTTTGGTGCGGTAAAGCCCGCAAAAGCGATATTTGCGGTGTACTCTGTCAGCTTATCCCGTCCGATCACATCGTTTAAGTAAGCGGTCTCCTCCGTCGTACGACCGTCATTCCAGAGGATGGCAGGACGGACAACCGCGTCCTGCTCATCCAATGTCACGAGACCGTGCATCTGTCCGCCGAAGCTGATGCCGGCAACATCGCTTTTTTCACACTCCGACAACAGTTCCTTTAATCCGTCAACGGTCTGCTCATACCAGTCGTACGGATTCTGCTGGGACCAGCCGGAATGCGGAAACGACAACGGATATTCTCTTGATACGATTTTCTCAATGCCGCCCTGCTCATTCATAAGAAGAAGCTTGACCGCACTTGTTCCAAGATCAACTCCTATGTATAACATATCTGCCTCCTATGCAAATGGATTCTCCGTCGGGTACCGAACACCTGCCGGCTGATTGTATCCAATCTCATCAACCTCAACACCGATGTACTTAAATACTTCATATAACGCTTTTCCGTAATGACCGAATGCAACGGCTCCGTGATGAGGGAAGTTCTTCTCGATCAGTACATGACGGTAAAATCTGCCCATCTCAGGAATTGCAAAGATACCGATTGAACCGAACGATCTTGTTGCAACCGGAAGGACCTCACCGTGTGCAATGTAAGCACGAAGCTTTGCATCTGCGGTACTCTGCAGACGGAAGAATGTGATATTGCCGGGTACGATGGCGCCCTCAACCGTTCCTCTTGTGATATCAGGCTCCGTATCGGGCTCAAGAGAGTTATGCATGATCAGCTGATACTTCAGCTCGGGGGAGCAGAGCTTGCAGACCGGGGTGTTTCCGCAGTGGAAGCCCATAAAGACATCGTCTTCCCTGTAATTATATCTTCCCTTTATGCTGTCTTCATACATATCGGCGGGAACGGTATTGTTGATATCGAGAATTGTAACGGCATCACCGGTGATGCAGGATGCAATATATTCGCTCAGTGCACCCCAGATATCGACCTCGCAGGCGATCGGAATGCCGCGTGATGCGAAGCGGGAGTTAACGTAACATGGCACAAATCCGAACTGAGTCTGGAAAGCAGGCCAGCATTTGTTGGCAAGAGCAACAAACTCTCTGCCGTCACGGTGATCACTGATCCAATCGGTAAGCGTGACCTCATACTGTGCCAGGCGCGGCAGTATGCCGGGCATTCTGTTTCCTGCGCCAAGCTCCTTTGCCATATCTTCGGCAACGGCGGGAATGCGCGGATCATCCATATGTGCGTGATAGGCCTCAAACAAGTCAAGCTCGGAGTTTTCCTCAATCTCGACTCCGAGATCATACAGACGTTTGATGGGAGCATTGCAGGCAAGAAAGTCTTTTGGACGCGGACCGAAGGAAATTATTTTCAGGTTCGCAAGACCGAGGAGCGCCCTTGCAATCGGAAGGAACTCCTTTATATTCTCAGCTACCTGTTCCGCAGTGCCCACAGGTTTTTGCGGAATGTAAGCTCTGATATTCCGAAGTGCAAGGTTATAGCTTGCGTTCAGCATACCGCAATAGGCATCGCCCCGTCCCTCGATGAGGTTGTCGCCCCTTTCCTCAGCGGCGGCAACAAACATGACCGGCCCGTCAAACTTTCCGGCAAGCAGTGTTTCAGTCGTCTCCGG
>CAKRKX010000102.1 GCA_934358675.1 uncultured Agathobacter sp.
ACCGTCATCTTATTCTCCTGCACCTCCGACATCATAATGCTCCAGATCTGCCTCCGCATAACCGGATCAAGCCCATCGACCGGCTCATCCAGTATCATAAGCTTCGGTCTGCAACACATCGTAAGCCAGAATGCCACCTGCTTTTGCATACCTTTGGACAGTCTGCGTATATTTCGTTTGATATCGATGGCCGGGAAGAACTCCTGCATCCGGTAAAACATCTTCTCGTCAAAAGCCGGATAGATGCCTTTATAGTAATGCATCATCTCAAGCGTATCCGCCTGTAAAAAATAGAACAGTTCATCCGGTATGTAGGCAATCATTTCTTTCACTTTTCGATTCTCATAAACCGGTTCCCCGGCAATATAGATTTCTCCGGCATCCTGGCGGTACACACCGGTCAGATGGCGGATCATGGTCGACTTTCCTGCACCGTTCGGTCCGACAAGACCATAGATATCTCCCGTGCCGACATGCATATTGACACCATTTAGTGCACGAAAACTTCCGAAATTTTTTATCAGATTATTAACCTCAATCAAAGTTTCAATCTCCTTTTGTCAAGTCCGTAACCCGTCTGGTCAGCTCCGTAGCAGGAACCGACAGATCCGACAGTTCTATCACAAGCCGGTCAAATTTTTGCATAAGCTCGTTTTTTCTCCGGCGCTCCACACATTCCTGTGTTGCGACAAAGGTTCCCTTTCCGGGAATCGTGTACAGATAACCTTCCTCCTCAAGCTCCAGATACACCTGCTCGATCGTTCTCGGATTAATCGCCATCTTCGAAGCCATCTGGCGGACAGGCGGCAATTGTTCGCCTGTATGATATGCATTTGTAATTACCATTTTACGGATGCTTTCCTTAATCTGCCCGCTTAAAGGCATCGCATCTCTGTAATCCAGCTGTACCAAGCCTGTTCCTCCTGTATCCTGATCTGTCCACGCTGCCAAACGCTATACGTTTCGATTGAACAACCTAAGTGTAACATACATTCTGAAACAGTAATTTAACAACTATGAAATAATTTCTTATGATTTTCTTAATATCACTTACAATATGCAACAATTAAGCGAAGTGTGTTACGCACGCCGTCTTTGTGACTTCTCTCATATCCATGCGATGCATAGACACCGGATCCGATGAGACCGTGGCGCACATCATATCCCGCCTCAAGCGCAACATCCACATCCGAACCGTAATGCGGGTACACATCCACCGCGAAATCGATCTCATTTTCCTTTGCCGCCTGAATCAGACCTTTTACCACATCATAATGATAAGGTCCGCAGGAATCCTTCGCGCAGATCGATACCTGATGTTCCGTACAGCTCAACCCTTCGCCGACACAGCCCATATCAACCGAGATGATCTCCTTGACACCGTCCGGGATCGAAGCGGCTCCGCCGTGTCCAACCTCCTCAAAAACCGTCACATAATGATACTGTGCATGCTTTAAGGTAATCTTCTCATCCTTTAAGTACTTCGCATAGCCGAGCAGAATGCCGACACTTAACTTATCATCCAGGAAACGGCTCTTGATATAGCCGGTCTTCGTGATCACAGTCCGCGGATCAAAACATACGATATCGCCGGTCATGATGCCAAGCTTCTCGGTGTCCTCCTTCGACTTCACATCCTCGTCGAGCACGACTTCCATGCCTTCGTAGGCACGCTTTGTGTCGTTGTAATCGCCGTTGACATGGATGCTCGCATTATCAAGCTGGAATGTTCCCTCGAACGTGCCGTCAAACTTTGTGATGATACGGCAGTTCTCCGCCTCCGCATTGTTCGGATTCATGCCGCCGAGCGGTGTCACACGAAGATTTCCGTTTGTCTTTACTTCCGCAACCATCGCACCGAGCGTATCAGTGTGTGCTGCAAGCACGAGTCCATTGTCTTTGTCCTCTCCGCCGATCTCCACAAGCACGCCACCCTTGACCGTCATCTTCGGCTCATATCCGAGCTTTTTGTACTCTTCTGTCACGAACAAAGCCGCATCCTTCGTGTAGCCGGTCGGGCTGTCGATCGCCAACAGTCTTGTTGTCACGTCCAAAATATAATCTACATATTTTTCCATATTTTTATTGTTCATTTTCTTATCCTCTCATCTTACTCTCTATTTTATTTGCCCTGTCAGTAATCCTGCAACGCAAACCTTTCTTTTCCGCTTTCTGCCAGCATCCGGCAGCTTCGATAAACGTTTTTTCACGCAGCCGGTGCTACCGAAGCATCAGAAAGGCTCCAAGATTGCCGCGTTTTCCCTTGCTCGCCCTGTGTGAAAAAAGCAATCGCTCATTGCAGCACGTACAGATATTTGTGACCGCAAGATGCTCCCGTTTCACGCCCGCATCCATCATCACGATCTCATTTGCTTTCCACAGATCAAGCTGGTATTTGCCGTTTCCTTTATCGATCAGAATCTCCTCTTCGTGTCCGGCAAACGCTTCCGTAAACGCATCCGCCACATCCTCACTGACCTCATAGCAATCCTGACAGATGGATGGTCCGATTGCCGCATACACATCCGCCGGATCCGTGCCAAACTCCGCTTTCATCTTATCCAGCGTCGCCTGCCCCATCCTCTCCACCGTGCCGCGCCAGCCCGAGTGGCTGAGTCCGATTGCCTTATGCACGGGATCCACAAAATAAAGCGGCACACAGTCCGCATAAAAAGTCGCCAGGATCAGTCCCGGCTCATCCGTCACAAGTCCGTCCACATCCGTGTACGGTCGGTCCTTGATGACTCCGCAGCCTCCATATGTGCGATCCACGCGGCGCACATTCGTTGTATGCGTCTGATCGGAGCACACGATATCCGATACCTCTTTGCCGAAAGCCGCGGCGATCCTTCGGTAATTCTCCTTTACCGCATCCGGATCATCGCCCCTCGTAAAGCTGAGATTCAGACTCTCAAAGATGCCCTCGCTGACGCCGCCCTCACGCGTTGTAAACGCGTTCTCCACAATTCCCGTCTCATCCAGAAGCGGAAAACGCAAAAGAGGAAACGTTTGCCCCTCGCCGCAGTCAAACTCCTGCAACGCAAGAATCTGCTCATCATTTTTTCTATGAAACTCACTGTATTTCATTCTATTCTCCAAAAGCGTTGCGCAGCAACGTTATTTTCTTTCCTTCAACCGCTACCACATCAAAACGGCACGGCGTATCCATCGTCATGTCATTTTTCATCAGATAGTATTTTGCCACCTTAAGAATCTGCCTCTGCTTGCGGCTCCCCACCGCATCCAGTGGCGACCCGCAGGTGCTCCCGGCGCGATACTTTACTTCCACGAAGCACAGATATTCTCCCTCCCGCGCGATCAGATCAATCTCACCGCTTCGGCACCGGAAGTTGCGCTCTAGGATTTCGTAGCCCTGCGACTGCAGATGCTCTGCCGCCACATTCTCGTATTCGGTCCCCAATTGTCTTTTGTTCATGCCTTTTCCTGTCTATCTTGTTCTCTTAATCCTTCCCCATGATTCTGCTTCTTCTGCCCGCGCATACTTCATGGCATTCACGCACTTAGCCCGCATGATCAAGTTTTGCCTTCATGCGGTCCATATCATCCACAAATACGAGGATTTCCGCAACGACCTCGTAGAGTTCCGGCGGAATCATGTCCCCGATCTGCAGCTTGGAAAGCGTGGACGCCAGCTTATTATCCTTATAAGTCGGAACGTTGTTCTCCTTCGCCGTCTCGATGATCTTCTCGGCGACTTTGCCTTTGCCGGTCGCAAGGATCTTCGGCGCCGCCTCACCCGGCTCATAGGCGATGGCTACCGCAGTCTTATCCTCTTCTTTCTTATCTGTATTCGGTCTGCCGAACTGAAATGGTTTAAATTCATCCATATCTATGCCCTCATATCAAATGAATAGCGATGCAGCTGTCCCGCGGACGGCTGATCCTTCTTTAAGAAATCTTCCACAAAGTTCACATGCTTTGCCTCGTTCTCCACCGTGACACTGCACTGATAGCCCTTCTTTGCGAGTTTCTCCTCCAGAAGCGGAATGTGTGCCATCAGAAGATCATACGCGCCGTCATTGTCGAGATAGAACTTCGTGCTCACTTTATGATTCAGCATCCTGACCGACACATCCGTCGATCCGAGATGATCCATATCCAGATGAAGGAAGGCGGTCAGCTCCTTGTCGCCCTCCGCCAAAGCCTTCTTGTTCGTGTACACATAAAGCTGTCCGCTCGCGTTCTGTCCGGACATCTTAAGCGGGATCTGTACATAAGTATATGCCTGATTTACCTGATTCATAAATTCGATATTGCTTCGAACATCCGATGCAAGCTGCGCAACATTTGTACTCTCCTGTCCGGAAGCTTTCATTGCTTCGATCAGTCTTCCCAATTGACCTTCCAGCTTCGCATAAAGCTTTCCGATTTTGTCCGGCTCCTTTAAATCCTCCGGTGTCAGCATCCACTGCTGCTCCATGGTATCCTTCACCAGCGCCTTAAATTCATCCGACGCCAAAAGCCTGCCAAGCGGCCCCCGCTCCATCGGAAGCGGATCCTTTAAGATCTGCTGCAGATCCTTAAACACTTCCACCACACCGCTGTCCTTCGTGTACGATGTCGTGTCCGTCCCGAGCACCTTACCGAGCAGTTCATTTAAGTTTGCCTGTTGCTGCTCACTTAACACGGCGCCGAGCGTGTGCGGCGTCTGATTCGCCACCGGAAGTTCCTCTGCCTGTGGCTGCATATTCTCGATCGGCAGCCCGTTCTCATCCAAAATCACCTGTCCTATGGTGTCTCCTGCTGCCGCACCGGTCTGAATCTGTGCTTCGGCGGCTTCACCGGAGGCCTCCTGATTTACCGTCTGATCCGATAATGCCGCACCTTCCTGTAACGCAGCATTCATCCCCTCCGGAACCACCTGTTCCGGAATATCCGGCAGATTCTCTGAGAGGATCGACAGGATTTTTTCCCCCATCGAGCGCATCTGATCCACCGGAAGCTTCTCCCCTTGCAGGCTTTCCGGCAGAGCATCGATAAACTGCTCCATCTGATCCGTGATCGCCTGTTTGTCATCTAAATAATTCTCAAACTGTGATGCATTTTCCACCGTGATCGGGATACCGAGCTTCCTTAGCTGTACAAGTGTCTGCACATCGATATCCGGGTTGGCACTCACCAGACGTGCCATCTGCTGCAGGCTGTTGCGGTCGATCGGCATCTGCTCCTGCATCATCTTATTGACCATCGACAGATGATCGGAATCCACCGCAAGTCCCGCCACATTTAATGCCGTCATCAGCGTGTAGTTCACCCCGTTACCGTCCACGACAAACGGGCGGATCGCGATCTGTGTTCCGTCATTCGACTTCACCTGAAAGAACATGGACTGCCCCACGGAAAGTGCCACTTTGCCCTCCATGCGCGCGGAAACCTGCTGTCCGTTCGACAGCGCAAGTGTGACTCTTCCGTTCTTCATGGAACTGACCGTGCCCTCGAAGATGTTGCCTTTCGTCAGGGAACGGAGCGAGGAGACCAGATTCTCCACGCCCTTGGTTCCCGTCAGCTTCTCCGGTCCGGATGTCGTCGTCTGATTATATTGTCCCACCAAATCTGATACATGCATATGCGGTTCCTCATCGGTTACTTTGTCACATCTGCGATATGACAGCAACTCTCATCTTACTCTAGAATACCTTTGATAAACGAAGCTCTGTGGATCGGTGTCGGTCCCAGTTCTTTGAGCGCCTTAATGTGCTCCTGCGATCCGTAACCTTTGTTTTTTGCAAAACCGTATCCCGGATAGATCGCATCGTACGTCTCCATCAGACGGTCCCTCGTCACTTTGGCGATAATGGATGCCGCGCCGATGGAAATGCTTTTCGCATCGCCCTTGATGATCGGCACCTGTTTGATGTCCACAAGAGGGATCGTAACCGCATCGTTAAGAAGCAGCGTCGGCTGCGGATCCAGCTGTCCGATCGCCTGCCGCATCGCCTCGTACGTTGCCTGCAGGATGTTGATCTCATCGATGCGCTCCGGAGCGATCATTCCGATTCCGGTTGCCACGGCACGCTCCATGATCACATCATACAGCTCCTCTCGCTTTGCCGCAGAAAGCTGCTTCGAGTCGTTGATATACAGGATGTCGCAGTCCTTCGGCAGAATGACCGCCCCTGCAACGACCGGTCCGGCGAGCGGTCCCCGTCCGACCTCATCAATTCCACAGATATATGTATAGTTATCGTATTCTTTTTCGAATTTCTTTAATTTTTCCGTGCGCGCGATCTCATCCAGTAATTTCTGATAACGTTTCTGTGCCGTCTGCACAAGTTTCTGTACGCCCGCACGCTCATCTGTCTTGTATTCTTCAACAAAAGCCGGAAGAAGTTCTACATCCGTCTCTTCCAGCTTCTGCTTGATTTCTCCGATTTTCTCAGCCATAGTTTCCCTGTTTCCTCACATTTGCCACTTCAATTTCTAATTCCGTGCCAAATACTCCTTTTGTCATTTCCTGTCTTACATTCATCCTGTTACGGTCTCTCAAGTGTAATCCGTCCGAGACATCCGCTTCGGAATTCGTCGATCAGAAGCGTTGCTGCCTTACTGTAATCGAGTTCGCCGCCCTTGCTGATACACTTGCGGTTCTCTGCGATCTGACACAGAATATCAGGATTCTTTGCGGACTCATCCACATCGTAACGCTCCTTTAAGATTCCCGCATACTGCTCCTTTAAGAACCTGATCAGTTCGATTGCAAGCTCATCAATATTTAAGATCTCATCCTTGATCGATCCGATCAACGCAAGACGCAGTCCCACCTGCTGATCTTCAAACTTCGGCCAGAGGATTCCCGGCGTGTCTAGCAGCTCCACATTCTTATTTAAGCGGATCCACTGCTTTCCCTTCGTTACGCCCGGCTTATTACCGGTCTTGGCACATGCCTTTCCCGCATAGGAATTGATAAATGTGGACTTGCCGACATTCGGGATACCGACAACCATCGCCCGCACCGGACGATTCTTGATCCCACGCTTTCTGTCACGCTCAATCTTCTCCTTACATGCCTCCATGATAATATCGGTGATCGATTTCATTCCCGCCTTGCTTCTCGCATCCAGGCTCACCACATAATATCCTTTATCCTTAAAAAAGCGACTCCACGCATCCGTCGCGCGCGGATCTGCCAGATCAGCCTTATTCATCAGGATCAGCCGGTACTTATTCTTTCCAAGCTCATCAATGTCCGGATTACGGCTGCTGAGCGGAATACGCGCATCCACCAGTTCCACAACCAGGTCTATGAGTTTAATATCTTCCTGCATCTGACGCTTTGCTTTCGTCATATGTCCAGGATACCACTGAAAATTCATATAATTCTTCCCATCCTTTATTCCAAATCAAAAGTTATGCTAATGCAGGAATCCCATATGTCCGATCGACTTAAAATGGAACCATGCCTTGCCGACAATGTACTCCTTCTTCACGTTACCGATGTTCGCCAGTCGGCTGTCCTCACTGTTGTTACGGTTGTCTCCGAGCACGAAATACTCATC
>CAKRKX010000103.1 GCA_934358675.1 uncultured Agathobacter sp.
ATGTACTCCTTCTTCACGTTACCGATATTCGCATAACGGCTGTCCTCACTGTTGTTACGATTATCGCCGAGCACAAAATACTCATCCGTGCCAAGCTTGATCTCATCCGCAGCCACCCCCGCATCATCGATGGATGCCACGGAAGTCTTCTCATCGTACATCTGCCCGTTCACATAGACCGCTCCGTCATGAATCCACACGGTATCCCCCGGGCCTGCGATCACGCGGCGCACATAATAATGCGACTTCTGGTTGCCGTTCGGCAGAAAGACCACGATATCCCCCTGCTTCGGGCTCGACACATTATATACGAAACGATTCACAAGAATCTGTTCCTCATTATCAAGCGTATCCTTCATCGCCGTACCGACCACACTCGTCCGCATTCCAAAGAATGTTACAAGCGTGTATGCGATCAAAATAACCACCGCACACTCGATCACCCACGATAAGATTTCCTTAAAAAGCGGCATATTAAATTTCTTGCGCCGCTTACTGAAATTCAGTCCACTTCGTCTTCTCACAATTTTCTCCTTGGCAATTCTGTCATGATCTATCGATACAATGATAGCTTATGAGCCTTCCGATTTCAAGTTTTATCACAGAAAGCACACTTTTTCGTGCAAAAAAAGAAGCTGGCACATAACATGTACCAGCCCTTGAAGCAAAATTATTTTACTAACTCTTTAACCTTGGCAGCCTTACCAATACGATCTCTTAAGTAGTACAGTTTCGCACGACGAACTTTACCCTTACGAACGATCTCAACCTTCTCTACGTTCGGGGAATGAAGTGGCCATGTCTTCTCAACACCTACACCGTTAGAAAGCTTTCTTACTGTGAAAGTAGCACGGTTGCTTCCGCCCTGCTTCTTAATAACAGTTCCCTCAAATACCTGGATACGCTCTCTGTTACCCTCTTTGATCTTACCGAATACCTTAACAGTATCTCCTACGGAAAACTGTGGTGCATCAGCCTTTAACTGCTCTGCCTCAATGTTCTTGATAATTTCACTTGCGTTCATTTTGTGACCTCCTAATTATTTTGACGTTCTTAATGCATCTCTCGCAACAGAGGACCATCATTCTTTTATTCACAACATTAATAATCTATCATAATTTATCAGTGATTGCAAGTGTTTTTTGATTTTTTATCGTATCATGTGTATTGCAGCATAATAAAATTAAAAATGGTTTATCCTACATTGAATGTACCATGACTATGAAATAGAAAATGGTATTTTAAACGGTGCGAGTGATGGTGACATAGTTCCACAGCAAAAAAATAATCCTGCTAACAATATTTTAAGGAAGAAATTTATCCTAAACAAAGGCGATAGCATTATTGCAGAGATTAGCCAGATCATACCTGAATAATATTGTTTATTAATTACATATAATATAGCAATTCCTACATATACAACTGTCAGTATACTTTCCAATACAATAACAACAATTTTACGCTTTGGTGTTTTACATTGATAAGCTATTATCATTTCATTACAATTTATTTCAAAAGCAACAAAATAGATTATTGCGGACAGAACACCTATAATTAATCCAATAACACAGCCAATGCCAACTCTCGCACCTGTAATACCTGAAGATGTAAGTATATATTTTATGTGAAAAAATGGTACGATTCCACCAAATGCAAATAGAATCACTTCCATTTGTACATATAATTTAACAGTCGCGTAATTTGTATTTTTCTTAATAAGAAAAATACAAGTAACAATTGAAATTAAACCAACACATGGTAATAAACACGCTAAAACACCATCTGATGAAACTGACATTCCAGAAAAAAAGTCATCACTTAATCCCACACCAGTAACGTCGCTATCATGGGAATGTAACACTCCGGCAGATATATAAGACATACGATAAGAAATTAGCGAAACCACCGAAATAAAGAACCATATTACAGTAAAAACACGCATCTTCTTCTCATTGGAATTAGTGTTTATATGCTCTTTAGATATAATTTTATCAGCATTCTTCTTATTTAGACCATATCCACAATTTGGGCAAATTTCTGCTTGATCAGATATGTTATGCTTACATTCTGGGCATTCAATTAGTGCCATAATAAAATTCCTCCCTATTCAACAATCATACCATTTCATAACGAAGTCTTATTTCCTCAAAACAATATTCGATAAGCACCTGGCTTAAGTAGCCAAATATTGCTGTCGGAAGATAATTCATCAACTCCTCATTCTTTCCATATCGTCAATATAAAAAGCAGTTGGCGCACCATTATTGTACAGATTATAGGCTAATCTTATAATACAAAGACCTGTTCCAGTGAGCCATCCATACGAATGGCCTGGTTGCTTAACGCAACCATCCCCCATCATAAAGGTTGTCTATATGATTTCTGCAGTCCTCAGTTAAACCCAACACATAAAATAATGCCACGTGATAGCAAGCTTTATTTTTTGCACACTCTTGAACAAACTGCTGATGCACTTCATTCATATATTTCATAGCATTCTCTCTTAACCATCAATGTTGTATTATTATCTTTCATTTTATTGAATTCTTATTAGTATGTCAAATATTTTAAAATCCGACATCTCCATATTGCGTTTTTATTATTAATAATGTAGATTTACCTGGAAAAACTCATACGGAGCCTTTTTCCAGTTCTCGCAAGCTACAATATGTCCCCTTCCCGACTATAATTTTTGATTTTTTATCGTATCAGGTTTTTTCGCAATTCTTTCGGATTCTTCTATCGTCTATTTTTTGATTTTCACAGATTTCTCCTGCCCCTTTCCCTTGAACAGACTCTTGTAAGACTTTCAGCTGTTTCTCCGGTACTTTAATAACGCATTTTCTGTTGATGCCTGTGAGAGCACCTTTTCCGACTTCCTTTAATTTTGTACTCTTCACAGTAATCTTCTTGAGGTTCTTGCAATTCTTAAAGGCATTCTTTCCGATAGAGATTACATTCTTTCCAATCGTTACGCTCTTTAAGTTTTTGCAGCCTTCAAAACTGCCGGCTTCGATCTCTGTAACCGTGTCAGGGATTACAACTGTCTGCAGCTTCTTACTGTTCTTAAATGCTTTTGCCGCAATGCCTGTCACCCAATACTTCACATTGTTAATTGTAACGGTTTTGGGAATTGTAACCTTCTTTGCCTTTTTCTCCTTGGCAGACAGCTTTGTAAGCGTTACTGATGGCTGACTTTCAGAACCATCTGATTCTGTCACCTTAAATTCCCTGCCTGTTTTCTCTTTCAGAGTTGTTCCAGTCGCAGGCACATCTGCTTCCGGCGTCTTGGAAGGCACTGCTGATGGTGCAGGGCTTGGTGCTGGCTTGGTTTCGGTCGTGAAGAGTTACCGTGCAAGGTAAAAGGAATTGAGATATTTTGACCCGAGTTTTCATCATAATCCACGAAAACATCTGATGCCTTACCGCCATTACCAAAGCTGATTGCATTCCACTGTTCCTGTGTGCCTGTATAATATACATCTTTTAATCCGCTACAGCCCCCAAATGCATAATTCCCTATGCTCGTTACACCTTCCGGGATCTCTATGCTGGTCAACCCTCTACAGCTCTTAAACGCTTCATACCCTATTTTCGTTACTGCAATATTCTTAATTTTCGTGGGTATTTCTACAGCTCCCTTTGCATCATAATCACACTTTGTTATTTCCACATATTTTGTTTCATCCGGTTTCTGATAAATGCGATAGGACAGATATCCTTCTTTTCCATTCTCAACCTCTGTATCTTCCGTTTCTGCCGATTTCTGTTTTGCTACTGTGCCTACAGTCATGGCTGTTTCACTCTCCGAAACGTTCTCCGCAGCTACCGGTACTGAACTGCAGATCATTGCTGCAGTCAATACCATTGTCAACATTTTTGTACGTATCTCTTTTTCATTTATTCCCTCCTGATTTCTTTTTATATGATACTGAAAGTATTTTAGCTTTTATCATGTATCTTCGATACAGTCTGAAAGCGCGGAATAATCCACGCTTTCTTTTTCTCAATTTTATTATGCTATAATTTTAAATATTCACTTGGTGAAATAGCCTTTATATCAGAGGTAACATAATCAGACACATTTCTTGTCACAATATATTGAGCCCCATAACTTCTTGCACATTCCATTTGTAAACAATCTTCAAAATCTGAAAAAGACTCATTTGCAAGTCCATACACTATCTTTTCCTTGTCAATTTTCTCAATATCAAACAACGTGCAAAGGCTTAACAAGATTGCCCTGCGTTCCTTTTGTGTAAAGTCTTTTCGCAGAATGAAGAACATATTAGAAATTGAATGTGCTGCAAGACACCCTCTGGTCTCTCCATTTGCACATGATAAAACAACCTTCTTTGCATCTTCAAAAAAAGGTTCTCGTTCCAAAAGGTAATCCAACAATACATTGGTGTCAATAAGAATCTTATCTACCATACTTTTCATTCCTATAAGAAACCATCTCTATATCTTCATTTGTAACAGTTCCTTTTCTCCTTAACTGCTCCAGCCGAGCAAATGCTTCTTTTCGTTCTTTGTCAGTGTCATTATACAACCCATTAACCCCTTGCATAATTTGAATCACAAAACTCAGTTTATCTTCCGGTATTTTTTCTAATTCCATCATGGCATTTTGCCTCATTGTTGTCATAGATCATACCTCCTTCAACACACATCTGATTATATATTCTATCTGTATTATAACCGCAGAAATATGAATTGTACACCTTTAAATTTTTACCAAACACTTCACTGTCGTTTTCTTAATCTTCATCCTCTTTTGTATATTCTGCCCAGCCCATCCAGACAACCGTTCCCTTGGCGAAACAGATACCCATCTTCTCCTGCAAGCCGATGGATGGCTCGTTGCCGAGCACGATCTGTCCGTACGGAATCTCGCCACGATCGATTGCCAGATTCATACAGTACGTCTCAAGTGCCATCGCAACGTGACGCTTGCGGTACTCCGGAAGCACATAGAGCATTCCGATGCTGCCTTCCTCATGGTCCGCGATAAAGCCAACGATTTTTTCATCGTAGAAAGCCCCATACACGGCACCGTGGCGGATGCGATCCGTCACATACTCCTCGGTCCCGATCTCACTGTAATGCTCCGTCACAAACGGGATAAATTCCTCGCTCAGCACGCGGAGCGAAAAGCCATTCTCGCCGCGTCCGTCCGGCCCGTACAGACCTCGCACCGGAAGCTTCTCTTTTCTCGTATAAGCCCCCTGAATGCACTCCATATCCGTCTTGAGATGAAAATATTTCTCCATGAAAGGAACCATCTCTCTTTGATGAATGGCGATACATTCGATCCGTTCATCCTTCCCCAGTTCCTGTGGCAGTTTCCACTCCGTTGCATTCCCATTCTGCAATGCATCCGGTCGATTCGTATTTGCGCCCAAATCCCCTATTTGCACATTCGACGATTTTCCTTCCATCGGAGGCACCTCTGCCATCCGCGTGTGAAAGTAGATTCCAGAAACCATATCCCGAAGAAGCAGTTCCTTGGCATCGCGGTAGACGATCCTTGCACGCCCGCGGTTGATCAGTTCGATCATATCGATATGAAGCAGTTTCTGGCGCATCATCCACTTCTTACACTCCTGAAGTGCCTCGTATTTTTCGTACAGATCCGGCCGCCGCAGTCTCGTCCGCTGCACAGACTGCTCCAGCCGCCACTCGCCGATCTTCTTCTGATTGCCGGAAAGCAACACTTCCGGCACCTTTTTGTCATGCCACACTTCCGGTCTGGAATACTGCGGATATTCGAGGAGATTTCCGTGAAACGACTCCGTCTCTGCCGACTGATCATTGTTTAACACTTCCGGCACCAGTCTCGACACCGCATCGACAATGACCATCGAAGCCAGCTCCCCACCGGTCAGCACATAATCGCCGATCGAGACATAATCCGTCACAATCTCTTCAAGCACACGCTCGTCGATGCCCTCATAATGTCCGCACAGCAGGATCAGATCGTCACTTTCGGCAAAATCCTGTGCCATCTGCTGCGTAAAAGGCGTTCCCTGCGGAGTCACATAGATCACGCGTTTCTTCGCGCCGTCCGGCAGCCTGTCCGCCACGCTCCGGTACGCATCATACACCGGCTGCGCCTGCATGAGCATTCCTGCGCCCCCGCCGTACGGATAATCGTCCACCTTCGCGTGCTTATCGAGCGTGTAATCCCGGATATTCGTCGCTTCGATCGCAATCTTATTCTGTTTGGCCGCGCGCCCGGTGATGCTCGTCATCAGTCCCTGCATGACCATCTCCGGAAAAAGCGTCAGTATATGAAACCTCATAATCTCCTCCTAGCGCAGTCCGTCAAGCAGGTGCAGCACGATCGTGCCGGCCTTTACATCCACGTTGACAACACAGTCTTTGATTGCCGGAACCAGCAGATCCGGTGTGCCTTCCTTGCTGATCACATACACATCGTTTGCTCCGGTCTGCAATACATCCGTGATCTCGCCAAGCTCTTCTCCCTCATCGGAGCTTGCCTTAAGCCCGATCAGATCCGCGATAAAATACTCGTTCTCGGCAAGCTCTACCGCATTATCTCTTGTCACGAGCAGCTTCGCCTGACGGAAGCGCTCCACATCATTTATATTGTCATATCCTTTGAACTTTAAGATTACAAGATTCTTGAAAAACTTCACGCTTGTAATCTCCATATCCAGCTTTTCTTTGCCGGTATCAAGGATCACATTTTTCAATTTTTTAAAGCGTGCACTGTCGTCTGTCGTCGGAAACACCTTGACTTCGCCGCGCACTCCGTGCGTCGTTGTCACAACGCCTACCTGTAACAAATCTTCCATACATACTCTCCTATCGAACATTGCGCTACACTCCCTTTTCTTACATTGAATGATCGAAGTACTTCGTTCACCTTTTCCGAAGCCGTCTCTTTATTTGAATACTAGTTATCCGGAATCTCGAATTTGTCATGATTTCCTTTTCCCTTTTTGATGATTTATGTCCGCCAAAGTTTGGACAATTCCGAAGGCGGCTGTTCGTCGAGACACAGACTGCGTCCGTAGCATCTGTGTCCGACGGACACTGCCACGGAATGGTTCAAACGTTGGCGGACACAAAATTTAAGGGAAAAGAGAAATCTCTGACAAATTCAGAAATTCCATCTAAAACCGTATTCAAATAAAGAGACGGCTTCGAACAAATGGCGAACTTAAGTACTTCCATCATCACCTTGATGTAAGAAAAAGGAGCATAGCGAATCACTATGCTCCTTTTGATTACTGCATAATCTCTACAATAACCTTCTTGTCTTCTTTGGAAGC
>CAKRKX010000104.1 GCA_934358675.1 uncultured Agathobacter sp.
ACGATAAGCCGGGTTATGTCGTTGAGTGATCATCTATCTAGGACGACTGTCGCCAATCGCCTCAAGCGACCTACCTAAAGCTGGCGGGCCACGTCATCGCTTTGTTTCGGTCTTGCTTCGAATGGGGTTTACATGTGCCCTCTCTGTTACCAGCGAGGCGGTAGTCTCTTACACTGCCATTCCACCCTTACTACATGCCGTCAGATCCAAATGAACCCACGCCTTTTGCCTCGCGGTGCAAATTCCATGCAAATACGCTTCGCGTAGGAATTTGCGCAGGTCGTCAGTTCCCTTGGAACTAACGACATATAGCGGTATATTTCTGTTGCACTTTCCTTAGAGTTTCCTCCACCGGCCGTTAACCGGCATCCTGCCCTGTGAAGCCCGGACTTTCCTCACCTGCGGTCTTTCGACACTTGCAGCCGCGATCACCTGTCCTGCATAATGCATCGTTTACTATATCACATATCTCAATTGTTTGTAAAGTGTTCAGATTCCGCCCACCTATATTCGCAAAACCGCAGGCTTCTGCCAAGCCTGCTTTTCCGTTGCTTTCGCAACTAATTTTGCTCAAATAGTCACTCTTGTTTTATACGTTAAAGCAGCTTCCCCCTACAAACTCCCTGACAAGAGAACTCTGCATGATTCCCTCCGTCGGAAGCGGCAGAAAGTAATCCAGAAGCTTGAGAAGTCGCTTAGCCTCAAAATATTCCTCGCTCTCGCGCGGGATCTGGAACAGAAGCGGCTCCGCATAAACCTTTAACACTGCCAACTCATACAGCAAAGCGGAATTGAACATCACATCCGCACTGTCCTGATACGGGAAGATATTCTTCTCCTCGCCGCGGCGCACGGAACTCCACATTGCGATCGTCTCCTGCGCATTCGTGCCTCTCGTTCTCGCATCTCTTACGATACGGCGGAGCAGTCGGCAGTCCGTTGTCGGAAGCGGATTGTGCTCATCAATATTAAGCTGCGTCAAAGCAGAAATATAAATCTTAAACTTGCTCTCCGCCGGAAGCGTGTAAGAGAGCTTATCATTCAAGCCGTGAATTCCCTCAATAACAAGAATATCATCCTCGCCGAGCTGCAACATATTGCCACGATACTCGCGCTGTCCGGTCTTAAAATTAAACGAAGGCATCTCCACAGACTCCCCGTTCAGAAGACTTGTCATATCTTTATTAAACTGCTCCACATCAAGAGCACCCAGACACTCAAAGTCAAGATTTCCGTCCTCATCCTTCGGACAGAGACTTCGATCCAGATAATAGTCGTCAAGCCCGACCGGATGCGGCTTTAAGCCTTTGGCCAGAAGCTGGATCGACAAACGGTTCGAAAACGATGTCTTTCCCGAAGAAGACGGTCCGGCGATCATCACAAACTTCACATTGCCGCGCTCCGCGATCTGTGCCGCGAGTGCACCGATCCGCTCCTCCATGAGTGCTTCCTGCAAAAGTACGATCTGCTCGCCTTTGCCGGCGGCGATCGCATCGTTTAATGCGCCGATTGTTCCCACACCGAGCATACGGCTCCACTCACGGGACTGTTTCAGGGTGTGATACAGCTTATTCGATGTCTTAAGCGGCTCCACCCTACTTCCGTCCTTATTCGGGAACAAAAGCACAAAGCCTTCCTCGTACAGTTGCAGATCAAAGACACCGAGATAACCGGTAGACGGCACCATATAGCCGTAAAAATAATCTTCAAGACCATCGAGCGAATACAGATTTACGCGCGAGCTTCGTCGATAATGAAGCAGACGCTCCTTATCCTTCATACCGCGGTCACGGAAACGATGCTCTGCTTCCTCAGTTTTCACGCTGTTCTTCTCGATCGGCAGATCCGCCTCAACGATGCGCAGCATCTCTTCTTTGATTTCCTTAAGCTTTGTCTCATCGACCGTATCGTCCTGCAATTCACAGTAATATCCCTCACCGAGTGAATAATACACGCGGACATACTTGCCTTCGCCCCAGAGATTCTCTACCGCTTTTTGCAGAAGAAGCGTCACACTGCGGCGGTATGTCCGCTTTCCGTCACGCTCCGTCATGGTAAGAAATGAGACCGTTGCTCCCATGGTCACTTTCTTGTTCAGTTCACGCAGACGGCCGTTGACATTGGCAAGGACGATACGGTCCTTATAATTCTCCTGACTCTCCTGCGCGAGCTGCTGTAACGTCATATCCTCGTTGACAAGCACCTCCTCAAATACTCCCGGTGTTGTCTCAACCACTACATTAGATTCCTGCATTCTTGATCGCCCCCAATATTGTGTATGCGGATTCATTGTACTGAAGTTCCTCCGACACCTCCGCAATGCGCGTCGTGATCTTCTCCGATACCGTCTGCGCCTGAAGTGTCTGCAGGATCTGTGTGAGCTGTCGGTGCTGTCTTACGAGAAAACGCCGAAGCACCGGATTACCGTTGCGCAACAGAAGCGGACCGTAGATGTCGCAGGCAACTCTCGTCTGCTCATTCATCTTCATCCACGCCTCGTCGGATTCCACGTTGACCACGCGCATCATCGGATAGTACTTGCCATCCTCACAGATCATGTCTTCATCTACAATTTTATAATGATGCAATCTCAAATATTCTCGGACTTTGCGAATGTCGGACTGCGGCTGCAGGATCAGTTCGCTTGCAGCCTTACACACCTTTTCCCCTTCTGATAAGATGTGTATCACAAGCTCACCGCCCATACCCGCGATCAGGATCGAATCTGCCTCACCTTCTCCCAAAGCTGCCACTCCATCGGACAGTCTGGTCTGTATGTAATCCCCCAACTGGGCAGATGCGATATTCTCCTGCGCGCGCGCAAGCGGTCCTCTGTTAATATCCATCGCGATCGCACCAGTGATCTTCTGCCTCTGGATCAAAGCGATCGGAATATAACCGTGGTCGGTTCCCACATCGGCGAGCACGCCGCCGGATGTCACCATCCCCGCCACAGCCTTCATTCGCTTGGATAGTTTTACCATATTACTCTAAGTAGTCCTTCAGCTTGCGGCTTCTGCTTGGATGACGAAGCTTGCGAAGGGCTTTGGCCTCGATCTGACGGATACGCTCACGCGTAACGTTGAATTCCTTTCCTACTTCCTCGAGTGTTCTCGCACGTCCGTCCTCAAGTCCGAAACGGAGTGTCAGAACCTTCTGCTCACGCTCGGTCAGTGTTCCAAGTACTTCCTCCAGCTGCTCTTTTAACAGTGTAAAAGCAGCGGCATCGGCCGGAACCGGTACATTGTCGTCCTTGATGAAATCGCCAAGGTGGGAATCTTCCTCCTCACCGATCGGAGTCTCAAGAGATACCGGCTCCTGAGAGATCTTCAGGATCTCACGCACACGGTCAACCGGCATATTCATCTCTGCTGCGATCTCCTCCGGAGACGGCTCTCTTCCAAGTTCCTGAAGAAGCTGTCTGCTGACACGGATCAGCTTGTTGATCGTCTCAACCATATGCACCGGAATACGGATCGTTCTTGCCTGATCGGCGATCGCACGGGTGATCGCCTGACGGATCCACCATGTTGCATAAGTCGAAAACTTATAACCCTTGCGGTAATCAAACTTTTCAACCGCTTTAATAAGACCGAGGTTACCCTCCTGGATCAGGTCAAGGAAAAGCATTCCACGTCCCACATAACGCTTTGCAATGCTGACAACAAGACGTAAGTTTGCCTCAGCCAGACGCTTTTTGGCATCATCACCCCAGTCAACTTCCTTTTGTAATTCCTTGATCTCTGCCTTGATTTCTTCCTTCTCGGCATCATCTTCACTCTCATTCATACGAGTCTTCAAAAGGCCGATCTTCTCCTCTGCAACAGCGCCTGCCTCCATCTTCTTGGCAAGCTCGATCTCCTCCTCTGCACTCAGAAGCGGCACCTTACCGATCTCTTTCAGGTACATGCGGACCGGATCCTCAACACTGACGCCGTCCGGGACAGACAGATCGATCTTCTCAACTTCTACTTCTTCCTCATCGTCGAGAATGATCTCATCATCGTCGTCATCCTCGCTGATACGCAGTACATCCACGTTGTTGTGCTCTAAGAAATCCAGTACGGACTCCAGCTGTTCCGCATCCAGATTCATATCCTTAAAATGATCACTGATCTCCTGATACTCTAAGATATTACGCTTCTTTTTACCAAGTTCCAGTAACTGGGCAAGTTTCTCGCGGAACTTTGCCTTCATCTCTTCTGTTTCTACTGCTGCATTCTCTTCTTTTTTCTTTGCCATGTCGCTTCGTCCTCTCAGGTTACTTTCTATTTTGTCCTTAATCAATGGAAATATGCAATCTTTCAAGCTTCTCCAATGACCGTTTGTCCTCAACCACCTTCATGAGTGCATTCAGATCCGTCGGATCGGCATGCTTTGTGCGGTAGTCGATACTGTTCTGTTTGATGCGGATGATCGTCTCCTTGAGTGCCTTCTCCATGTCGTTCTTCGACTCCACTTCATGGATTCTGGCATTGAACAATCCCGCAATCTCCTTTTGTTCCTCTTCCTCCGGGAAAAGGCTGATGATCTGCGCCGGATTCACTTTGCCGTCACGGTCGTACTGCGCAAAAAGTTCCTGCGCCACACGATGATACAGTTCCTCCGTAAAATCGTCCGCCGTAATCAGCTTCTCCACCTTGCCAAACAGACGCGGATCCTCAATGAGCCATGTTAAAAGCAGCTTCTGCGACTGCTTCATTCCATCTTCCTTCTTCTTGTTCTCATGGATTCCCGTCTTAAGCGGCGTGTGTTCTCTTGCAAGACCATCCTTCATCGCCAGCTGGTTGACCAGTTTTCTTAAATTGTCAAACCCGATCTGGTATTTATCGGCCACAGCCTCAATATAATTATTGCGCTCCAGCTCCTCCGTAAAACCGAGAAGCTTCTTGGCCACCTCATTATAAAATGCCGTCTTCGACTCCGGATCGTTCATATCATGCTGACTTTCCATAATGCGGACTTCAAACAGAAAGCTGTTCTCAGCTTCATCGATCCGCTTCTGGTACTCCTCGGCGCCGAGCGCCTTAATGAATTCATCCGGGTCCTTGTAAGGCCGCATGTTAATGACTTTCGTAACGATTCCCACTTCCTTGAGAATCGGGATCGCGCGCAGCGCCGCTTTCACGCCCGCACCATCACTGTCGTACGTCAGATACACTTCCTTCGTGTACCGCTTGAGCAGATTGGCATGTCCACTCGTCAAAGCAGTACCAAGCGATGCAACCGCATTGTCAAAGCCTGCCTGATGCAGCGCGATCACATCCATGTATCCCTCGCACAACAGGAGCTGATTCTTTCTCGTGCTCCTTGCAATATTAAGGCCGTAAAGATTACGGCTTTTGTCAAAAATCTTGGTCTCCGGGGAGTTTAAATACTTCGGCTCTCCATCGCCCATGACACGTCCTCCGAAGCCGATCACGCGATTGTGCACATCCATGATCGGAAACATCGCACGGTTCCAGAACTTGTCGTGACCGCCCCGCACCTCATCGATGGTGACAAGTCCGGTCTCCTTTAATATCTGATCATCGTACCCCTTGCTTCTCAAATAACGGTAGAGATCATCACTGTATTGATCCGAATATCCGAGTCCGAATTTCTGCATCGTCTCATCAGATAATTCTCTCTTCTTAAAATACTGGTACGCTTTCGTGCCGCGCTGACTGCGGAGCAGCCTGTAGAAATACATCGCAGCTTCCTTATTGATCTCAAGAAGTCTTGCCCGCTTATCCGCCTCACGCTTCTGCGCCGAAGTCATCTCCTGCTGCGGGAGCTCGATCCCAACGCGGTCCGCGAGCTGCTGCATCGCCTCGCCAAATGTAAAATTCTCGTACTGCATCAGGAACGTAAACACATTGCCTCCCGCGCCACAGCCGAAACAATAATACATCTGCTTGCCCGGAGAAACCGAAAACGAGCCGGTCTTCTCGTTGTGAAACGGGCACAGGCCAAAGTACGTGCTTCCCTTCTTCTGAAGCCGCACATATCCGCCGATGACATCCACAATGTCGTTGCGGGAGCGCACCTCCTCGATCAGTTCATCTGAATAATATGGCATACTTTCACCTTAGTTCTCTATTAATATCCATCCACCTGCCAGGCCTGCGGCATAAAATTCTCCTTGAATTTCGTGATCGCATACTGATCCGTCATTCCGGAGATGTAATCACAGACGATCCGTCCGCGATCCTCGCCCTCATCAAGCATCTCCAAAAACTTAGCCGGCAGCTGCTCAATATGATCCATATAGAAATAGAACATCTGCTCAAGCATCGTCTTCGCCTTGACTTCCTCGCCCTTGGCAACCGGATTCTTATATACATTGTCAAACATGAAAAGGCGCAGATCACGAAGCGCCTCCGCGGTCTCATCCGACATAATGATATCATCCTTGCCCATACTGTTAATGATGATATCGTGGATCAGATGATCCAGACGCGTTCTCGTGTCAAAACCGAGCGTTCTGCGAAGTTCAATCGGAATATCGTCCTCACTTAAGATCTGCGCACGGATCGCATCGTCAATATCCGAATTGACATACGCGATCTTATCCGACAGACGCACGATCTTGCCCTCCAACGTGTGCGGGATCGTCTTCGTCTGATGATTTAAGATACCGTCGCGCACCTCCCACGTCAGGTTCAGCCCCGCGCCGTCCTTCTCCAGCTTCTCCACGATGCGGACACTCTGCTCATTGTGCTTGAATCCGCCCTCATAGATCTGATCCAGAATAAATTCGCCCGCATGACCAAAAGGCGTGTGACCTAAGTCATGCCCCAAAGCGATCGCCTCCACAAGATCCTCGTTCATACGAAGTGCCTTTGCGATCGTCCGCGCATTCTGTGACACTTCCAGCGTATGAGACATGCGCGTCCGGTAATGATCGCCCATCGGCGTCAGAAACACCTGCGTCTTATTCTTTAATCTGCGGAATGATTTGCTATGTAAGATACGATCACGGTCTCTCTGGAAAACCGGCCGGATATCGCATTGCGCTTCCTCTCGGTCTCTGCCTTTCGTGTTCACACTGTGGCAGGCATACGGACTCAGCATCTCATTTTCCATCTGCTCAATCTGTTCTCGAATTGTCATGTTTGCCCCTTCATATTGTCGTAATACAAAATTAGCCTACATTCTTATAATTCTAGGTCCAAACGCATTTTCCTTTTATTTTTTATTGATTTGATAGACGCAAAACCTTTTATAAGTCCTCGCAAATGTTTATAAAACCTTGCGAAAATGGC
>CAKRKX010000105.1 GCA_934358675.1 uncultured Agathobacter sp.
ATCAAGTGTTGCACGCATCTTTGTGTTGATCGTCTCACGTGATGTAAGTGTCTCATCCAGCTCGAGGTCACCGATGATGTTACGAAGCGTTGTTGCGGTCAGATTCTCGATCGCCATAATCGGATTCTCAACGCCGTAAGCATAAAGCTTCGGATCGGTGATCTGGAAGTATACGACAGTATCGATCTGCATCGTTACGTTATCCTTCGTGATAACCGGCTGCGGCGGGAAGTCAACAACCTGCTCCTTTAACAGTACCTTTCTCGCGATACGGTCAATAAACGGAACCTTAAAGTGAAGACCTACTGACCATGTTGTCAGATATCCTCCCAAACGCTCGATTACCATTGCATGTGCCTGCGGCACGATCTTGATGCAATTGACAAGTACCAACAGAATCAGTACAACAATTACAATTCCTGCAATCAATGGACCCATAGTTTCATTTCCTCCTTATTCCTTCTCTACAATTAATTTTACACCACTGATGGCAACGACTCTTGCGAGCTCCCCTGCCTCAATGGTCATATTATCATCACGGGTGCGCACCGTCCACTCCTGTCCGTGAACGACCGCCATACCGGTCTGATCAAGGTTACTTACACGCTCCGCAATCCGGATCGATTCTCCGATAATACGGTCAGCGTTTGTGCTCTGTGTCTTGGAATTGATGTACTTGTTCGCCCACGGCCTTGTCGCAGCAAGCAGACAAAGCGAAGCGATCAGAAACACAACAATCTGTACGATCGGATTCAGGCCTATGATCGCAGCAAGCAGCGCGATCAGCGATCCTGCCGCAAACCAGATACTCGTCAGTCCGACTGTGATCAGTTCTCCGACAACAAACACTACCAGAAGAATCACCCATAATGCGATCCATGGATCGATTCCAAATAATGTCAACATGGTTCTCCCTCCTTCACATAAACTCATTGTACCCAATGTTACTGAAAACTACAATACTAATCTTTTATTTGAATGAGAAATGCTTTCGCATATCTTTGTACATACGGATAATGCTGGATCTGCGGCTGCTGCACGAGACGCATCTTCCATCCGTGCATCTCCACCACTTTCTTTGCGATCGACAGTCCAAGTCCGCTGCCTCCGTTGCTTTTTCGAGACGCATCACCTCTGGCAAACGGCTCAAACAGATGCTCCTCCAGTTCCTGCGGAATGATTGCACCACTGTCGGCAACCATTAGATACGTTGCGCCTTCCTGCCGGAAAAGGCATAGCATAATGCGCGTTCCCCTGTCATTGTGCCGCATCGCGTTCGTCAGAAGATTCGTGATCACGCGCGAAATCTGCACCTCATCCACCGACATCATGATCGGCTCATCCGGAATCTCCGCCTCAAGCATCATTCCCGCGTCCTCGGCATCCGAATAGATCAGTGCCGCATTCTCTCTTGCAATCTCACACAGATCGTGCGGCTTTCGATCCAGAGAAAAGCCTTCACTGTCCAGCTTTACATACTCAAACAGCAGATTGATCAGATCATTCATGCGGTGCGACTTTCGTTGGATTGCAGCCAGATATGCCGCCTGTTGTTGCGGATCCTGCACCATTCCGTCCGCAAGTGCATTCGCGTAACCGCTCACCGTCGTCATCGGTGTCCGCAGATCATGTGCAATATCGGACAGCATCAGATTTCTTCTGCGATCAAACTCCTTCTGCTGTGCCTCGCGCTCTCTTTGAATCTCCCGAAACTCACGGATCGTGACCCGCGCAAAACATACAGCTCCCAGAATATACGGAAGCAGGATCGTCAGCGCAATCACCAGAAATACCAAAAACAGCAAAAGTGCTTTTTGCCCCTCCAGAGAATAAATCGGTGTCGATTTGCTCATAGACGGCAGCACTGCTGCAAGACACTGCTGCACCTTCTCTCCCAATCCCTGTGCCGTCTCTCTGACCGGAGACGGAAGCATCGCTGTAAAAGCACTGCTCAATAATACAACCAGCATCGCAAATACAAAAAATATAGCTTCCGTACTTGAAATATTGATGTTTGATCCCCGAAACGGGAAGAAATATTCCAACAGGGGAGGGAATACCCACTTGTTCAATGCAAACGTTATAAAATATTCCGTAATTCCTACCAAAAGCAGGATTTCTATGAACTTTTTAATCAGAAACCATTCAAGACTGTCCTGTCGTTTCATCTACTTCTCCAACCGGTATCCAAGGCCACGGATCGTGCGAATATATGCAGACGGATCCTCATCCAGCTTCGCGCGAAGCTTGCTGATACAGACCATAATATTGTTGTCGGCAACAATATAAGTCTCTCCCCATCCTTGCTCATAAATCTGCTGCTTCGTAAATACCTTGCCCGGATGCTGCATAAAAAGCTCCATGATCCGGTACTCCACGGAAGTAAGTTCGATCAACTGCCCCGCCTTTTTGAGCGTGCACGATTCCGCATCCAGCGTCAGATCCCGTACCGTAATCTCGCCACGCGCAGCATCCTGTGTTCCCAATGAATAAAAGCGGCGAATATTCGAATTTACACGAGCCACTGCTTCAAGCGGATTGAACGGTTTCGAAAGATAATCGTCCGCACCCAGATTCAATCCCAGAATTTTCTCCGAATCCGCATCCTTTGCAGACAGGATCAGCACCGGAATATTGCTCTCTTTTCGAAGTTCCTGCAGCACATGATAACCGTCCATTTTCGGCATCATAATATCCAGCACACACAGATCCGGTTTCTCGGTGCACAACCGGTCAAGTGCCTGCTGCCCGTCTTCCGCTTCTACCACTTCATATTGTTCATTTTCAAGGTAAAGCCGGAGAAGATCCCTGATCTCCGGCTCATCATCTGCGATCAAAATTTTGTATCCCATAGTTTCTCCTACTGGTTTGGATTTTCCTCCACTATACTATCTGAAGCAGAATTTGTAAATCCGTTTGGTGCGGTGTATGGCGATGCGCCATCCTGTGCTTCACCGAAACCGTTTGGCGTTCCATTAAAATTGTTTGACGCGCCATCAAAATTGTTTGGCATTCCGTTAAATCCGTTCGGTGCTCCATAAGGATTTCCGTAGCGAAGCGCCTCATATAAAGCTGCATGGGTTGCATCCATGTATGGCTGAACGTAAAAGATTCCAAGAATTCCAAGTGTAATTGCAGATAAAATATTCCATCCGATAAAAGACAGATCCAGCACAAATGCTCTCCACTTCTGACCGCTCATCATACGCTTGCTCTCTGCGAAAGCCTGCTCTCTGCTCATCTGCGGATTCTCAGCCAGCAGATAAGGGATCATCTGATACTCATAAGATTTTACGATACCAGGAATGATAAAAAGGAACGTCCACAAAATGGTATACAGATCACGGAAGAACATCGTCTTTGTTATATTCTTGTAGTTATTATCAAATGCAAATCCTACATTTCCAACCTGTGCCGACTCATTTAAGTTACGCACATAGAATCTCTTGCATCCGACTTCAATCGGATTGCAGATAAATACATCCAGCAAAACGACAACCGACATAAGGATCAGGAAAATAATAATGAACGTAATTCCAAAGATTGCAAGTGCTGCAAATGCAGTACCGGAATGACCATGAGAAGCTCCATCCTGAAAGCCTTCCGCAAAACCATTCGTAAACTCTCTGATTACATCATAATCCGATTCATCATCATAATCATCGGTATACGACTCATCCGAGCCTGACATTCCATCACTGAGTCCTCTCGAAAAACTGCCTGCTCCTGTTCCGCCGCCCCCGACAATGAGTGCCAGCAGCAAGCTGATCAAAACGCTCTTCCAATAATTTCGTTTAAATGAGAATTTTGCTTTGCCTTTTAACTCTGCTCTATTCCACATATTAAGACCTCCTTTAAAGCTCTGCTTCATTTTATGGACTTATCTTAACACGGAATTCTTAGCATCAAACACGCAAAACCTTAATATTACCTTATTACAGATTAATAAATTCCAAACCGTCCTGATCCATAACGCCACGCAGTGCACAGTTGATTTCTAAAAAAAAGACCAACCATCCGAAGATAGTTGGTCTAACGTACGATTTAATCGCAAACGTAAGGCATCATTGCTAAATGACGTGCTCTCTTGATTGCTACTGTAAGAGCTCTCTGATGCTTAGCACAGTTTCCTGTGATACGACGAGGAAGGATCTTTCCTCTCTCAGAGATGTATCTCTTTAACTTATTGATATCCTTATAATCAATGACATTATCCTTGCCACAGAACACACATACCTTTTTTCTTCTACGCATAGGTCTTCTCTTCATTGAAGAACCTTCACGATCAGCTGTCTTATTGTAAGCCATGTTGGTTACCTCCTTAATTTTTGAACACCAACCCATTCGAAATCGCTTTCAGCGAGGGTTGGCGCTGCATGTTAAGTTTTCTACGAAAACTTAACACATCTTTTAGTTAAATGGTAATTCTTCGTCAATTCCTTCCGGAATATTCATAAAACCATCTCCGGCAGCTCCGCTCGGTGATGGAGCACTTGGTGCACCGCCAAAATCATTGCCTGCTGAGCTGTTGTTCTTGCTCTCTGCAAACTCAACGTTCTCAGCGACAACGTCTGTTGTGTATACACGCTGTCCATCCTTATTTGTGTAGCTACCTGTCTGTATACGACCTTCAAGAACGAACTTCGTTCCCTTGCGGCCAAATCTCTCCAGAAACTCAGCTGTTCTGCCAAAGGCAACACAGTTAATGAAATCCGCTGTCTGCTCGTCATTGTCACGACGGAAGCGACGGTCAACTGCAAGTGAAAATCTTGCGATAGCAGTTGAACTCTCCCCCTGTGAGTAACGGATCTCAGCATCTCTGGTCAGTCTTCCCATAAGAATAACTTTATTCATACGATCTCCTACTTTCTTATACTATGCCTCGTCTTTTCTAACGCATAAGAAACGAAGAACATTGTCCATGATACGAACATCCTGCTCAACCTTTGCAGGAACATCAGATGCAGCATCGAACTGGATGAAGTAGTAGAAACCTTCGCTCATCTTCTGAACGTCGTAAGCTAACTTCTTCTTACCCCATTCTTCAACTTCTGTTACAGTACCGCCTGCACGAGTGATGTACTCTTTTGCCTTCTCAACGGTTGCTGTTCTCGCATCATCTTCGATCTTTGCACTAACTACGAGTGCTAATTCATACTTGTTCATGCGAATTTTACCTCCTTTTGGTCTCTGGCTCGCAGGATATGCCTGCGAACAAGGAAAAAATAGTTATCACGAGGATATACTATACCATCTTTTCGCCCATATTTCAAGGGTTTTTTCAAATTTTTTACTCCGGCTTGCGAAGTCCGCGGGTATTCTTCTCGACAAGCTTACGCGCCACCATCACCTGATGTCCGCAGCCCATGCATTTCAGGCGAAAGTCCGCACCAACGCGCAAGATCTCCCACTCATTACTGCCACAAGGATGCGGCTTTTTTAATTTTACGATATCCCCTACTTCATAATGATACTGATTCATGGATGATTCCTCGCCCTTTCTATGAATTATGACATATAAAACAACCTTTTTCCATGCATGTGATACACATTCTGATTCCCACAAATTAAACTTCGATCTGTGAGAACACGCTACCAAGTCCCTGTTGGATCAGAAGATCCGCCTGCTTATCACGCGGCGTTGCACTCTTATTGATAACAACCAGTTTGTTTCCGTTGTAATAATCGATCAGTCCTGCTGCCGGATAGACCGCAAGCGATGTGCCTCCGACAATCAGCATATCCGCATGGCTGATATAATAGACCGCATCCTGCAGCGTCTTCTGATTTAACCCTTCCTCATACAGTACGACATCCGGCTTCACCGGTCCGCCGCACACCGGACACTTCGGCACACCCTCAGAATGCAGAATATCCTCCGCACTCATCGGCTCATAACAGCGCTCACAATAATTGCGCAACACGCTTCCATGCAGCTCCATGACATTCTTGCTTCCCGCCTTCTGATGCAGTCCGTCAATATTCTGTGTCACGATACCTTTGAGCTTTCCAGCTTTCTCCAGCTCCGCAAGCTTCTTGTGCGTGATATTTGGTTCCGCATCCAGACAAAGCATTTTATCCCGGTAAAAGCGATAGAATTCTTCCGGGTTATTTCGATAAAATGTATGACTTAAAATCGTTTCCGGCGGAAATTTGTACTTCTGATTATAAAGCCCGTCCACACTTCGGAAATCTGGGATTCCGCTTTCTGTGGATACACCGGCACCTCCAAAGAAAACGATATTATCCGATTCTTTTACCCACTGCAAAAACTGCTCAACTGCTTCCATTTCGCTACCTCCGTTACATTTGTTTTAATAACCTGGAAGCGCTCTCCTGATTCGACAGAATCATCAGATGCTCTCCCTCTGAAAATACATAATCCGCAGACGGTGAAATATGCGTCTCTGTGCCTTTTTTCACACCAAGGATGTCCACACCATAGGTCTGACGGAAATTTAAGTCCATAATGGAATGACCGATCCATTCATTTTTCAGTGGAATCTCATAGATGGAATACTCGTCATCCAGCTCAATGTAATCAAACACATGATTAATGCTGCAGCGTTTCGCCAGTTTGACCGCAATATCCCGATCCGGATAGATAACTTCATCCGCACCATTTCGGAGCAGAAACTTCGCATGTACGTCTCGATTCGCCTTGCTGATTACATGCATTGCGCCCATTTCTTTGACCAGGCTGGTAACCTCAAGACTGTTCTGGAAATTACTTCCGATACAGACAAAAACAATATCAAAGTTTCCAACGCCAAGGCTTCTGACCACCTGCGGATTCGTGCAGTCTCCGATCTGAATGTTCGTTACTTTATAAATCATATCTGCGACTTTGTCCTCGCTGATATCGACCGCCATCACATCATTTCCGAGCTTTAACAGATTCTCACAAAGATGATGTCCGAATTTACCCATTCCTATGATTAAGATTGATTTCATGTTTTCCTCCTTACCCAATCGTTATCTTCTCTTCCGGCAGCGACAAGCCTTTCGCCTCAGGCTTTGCCACAAAAGACAACGCGAACGTCATGCTGCCGATTCGTCCGCAATACATCAATATCATGATCGCAATGCGTCCCACCACATTGAGATCTCTCGTAATTCCTGTCGTCATGCCGACCGTGCTGATTGCTGACTACACCTCACACAATACATCACTCATGCGTAAATTGCTTGTTGCAAGAATGAGGGTCACACTGATCAGTCCCAAAAACAGATTCAG
>CAKRKX010000106.1 GCA_934358675.1 uncultured Agathobacter sp.
GTTATGGAGAATCAGGTGCCGGAGGAGATCAAGACGAAGCGAAGTGCCGAACTGATCGCTTTGTCCGAACGGATGTCGAACGAATTCCGTGCATATTATCTTGGAAGAGAAGAGGAAGTGCTTTTTGAGGAACCGGCAGAAATCGGCGGAGAAACGTTGTATGTCGGCTATACGAAGGAGTATGTGAAAGTGGCGGCTGCATCGAAAGAAAGTCTTGAAAATGTGATGATGCGGGGAACAATCACGAGGGCGTTGACCGACGAGATTTATTATATGGAGCAATAACGGTTGTATTTTCATGCATTTTCGTTTACAATAAATAAAGCAGGGCTTGTTGTAAAATCAAACAAGAACAGGGGCGGTAAATATGGAGAACTTAAATAATACACAATTTTTTACAGTACAAAAAGAACCGGAGTTACAGGTTAAGGATGTTCTTGAGATCGTATTCCGCGCGCTCAGCGAGAAGGGATATAATCCGGTGAATCAGATCGTCGGATACATTATGTCAGGAGATCCGACTTATATTACAAGTCATAATAATGCGAGAAGTCTGATTATGAAAGTCGAGAGGGACGAGCTTGTAGAGGAAGTATTGCGGGCTTATATTAAGAATAATTCCTGGAACTAATCCGGCACGGGAGAATTATGCGGATTTTAGGATTGGATTTTGGTTCAAAGACAGTCGGCGTTGCGGTGAGCGATGAACTCCTGATCACGGCACAGGGGGTGGAGATCATTCGGAGAAAGTCACCGTCGAAGCTGCGACAGACACTGGCGCGAATCGATGAACTGGTAGGCGAGTACGGCGTAGAGCGGATCGTGCTTGGCTACCCTAAAAATATGAATAACACAGAGGGCGATCGCTGCGAGAAAACGAAGGAGTTTATGGAACTCCTTAAGAAGCGTTGCAATCTTCCGGTTGTTTTGTGGGACGAACGTCTGACAACCGTTGCGGCTGACAACTCCATGATGGAGATGGGAATCCGCCGTGAGAATCGAAAGGAATATGTGGACGAGATCGCTGCAATCTTTATTTTGCAGGGATATCTGGATTATTTGTCGAATCACCCGCAGGAACTTCATGCGGATGAGGCAGAGTAGAGGATAGATGAATGGAGAAAATTAATTTTGTTGATCCACAGACCGAAGAGGTTGTGGAATTTGCAGTTGAGGAAGAGACTCAGCTGAACGGAATCAAGTATTTACTTGTCTCGGACGGTAATGAGACCGGGGACAGTGAAGCATACATTTTAAAAGAATTAAAGACACAGGACGAGGAAGTACTTTACGAGATGGTGGACGACGATGTGGAGTTTGCAGCTATCGCGAAGGTATTTGCTGAACTTGCGGATGAAGAAACAGAACTTTTATATTAGAAAGTGAACGGAATCAATTTTTGGAGGTAATATGAAGAAACAGGAAAAACTAAATAGTAGTAAGCTCAAGATCATTCCATTGGGAGGACTGGAGCAGATTGGTATGAATATTACTGCCTTTGAGTACGAAGACAGTATTATTGTTGTGGACTGCGGTCTGTCATTCCCGGAGGATGACATGTACGGTGTCGATCTTGTTATCCCGGATGTGACGTATCTGAAGGACAATATCGACAAGGTCAAAGGCTTTTTTATCACACATGCCCATGAGGATCATATCGGAGCGATCCCTTATGTGCTGCGTGATATCAATGTGCCGATCTATGCGACCAAACTGACCACAGCCATCATTGAGCACAAGCTTGAGGAGCATGATCTTCTCAAGAAAACAAAGCGTAAAGTTGTAAAATACGGACAGCACATCAACCTTGGCTGTTTCCGTGTGGAATTTATCAAGACAAACCACAGTATCCAGGATGCGGCAGCACTTGCCATCTATTCGCCAGCGGGAATTGTTGTGCATACAGGAGACTTTAAGGTGGATTACACACCGGTATTCGGTGATGCGATCGATCTGCAGAGATTCGGTGAGATCGGTAAGAAAGGCGTACTTGCATTACTGTGTGACAGTACGAATGCAGAGCGCCCGGGCTTTACGAAGTCTGAGAAATCGGTAGGAAAGACACTCGACAATATCTTTGCCGAGCATAAAAATACAAGAATTATTATCGCGACATTTGCTTCGAATGTAGACCGTGTGCAGCAGATCATCAACTCTGCGGACAAGTTCGGCCGCAAGGTTGCCATCGAGGGAAGAAGTATGGTCAACATCATTTCCATTGCTTCGGAGCTCGGTTATCTGTCGCTGCCGGATAACATTCTGATCGATGCGGATCAGCTGAAAAATTATCCGGATGAGCAGACGGTCATTATTACAACGGGAAGTCAGGGAGAGTCGATGGCGGCATTGTCGCGTATGGCATCCGGCACGCACCGCAAAGTTGCGATCAAGCCAAATGATACGATCGTGTTCAGTTCTCACCCGATTCCGGGTAATGAGAAGTCGGTCACTGGTGTGATCAACGATCTGATGCGCAAAGGCGCCGATGTTATCTTTGAAGATGTACACGTTTCGGGACATGCCTGCAGAGAGGATATCAAGCTGATCTACTCTCTGGTAAATCCGAAGTATTCCATCCCTGTTCACGGTGAGTATAAGCACCTTGTGGCACAGGCGAAGATCGCGGAAGAACTTGGATATGATCATGATCATATCAAGATCCTTTCTTCCGGTGATGTGCTGGAGATCAACGAGAACGGAGCCGAGGTAACCGGGCATGTGCAGGTTGGCAATGTCATGGTTGACGGACTTGGAGTCGGCGATGTCGGCAATATCGTACTTCGCGATCGTCAGCGTCTGGCGGAGGATGGTATCATCATCGTTGTTATGACACTGGAGTCTGGAAGTGGACAGCTTCTTGCGGGACCGGATATCGTTTCAAGAGGATTTGTATATGTGCGTAATTCCGAAAGCCTGATGGATGAGGCAAAGACGGTACTTGACCGCACGATGGAATATTGTATGGACCACAATATCACAGACTGGGGCAAGATCAAGAATGAGGTCAAGGACGCTCTGGGTGATTTTGTATGGAAAGAAACAAAGAGACGTCCGATGATCATGCCGATCATCATGGAAGTATAGGACTGCAGGTTAGGAGCGTAAGTATGGACATTAACAAGGCATTATTTTCCTTTATCAAAATCGCATTTTTGGTGATGGTGATCCTTCTCGTTGTGTATGTGACGATTCATCTGAGCAAGACCGGTTACGAGTACGGATATCGCCTTTATACAGAGACCGCAGTGGATGAGGAACCGGGTGAGGATGTTCTTGTGCAGGTAAAGCCGGATATGTCCAATAAGCAGATTGCACAGATGCTGCAGGAGAAGGGGCTTGTAAGAGACAGCAAGCTTTTCTATCTGCAGCTGAAACTGTCTGCATACAGTCACAGCATTGAGCCGGGTGTGTATACGCTCAATACTTCGATGACACCGAAGGAACTGATGATCGCAATGTCACCGGAGGAGTCGACTGAGTCAACCGAATCGACGGAAGGCACGGATACGACGGAGATTGTGACAACGGAAGAGTAGTGTCAGATTGAGGTTTAAAATATGATAGTGGACGAACGTCTGGTGACCTATATCAATTCGCTGGATACGGGAAATACACCGATACTCGATACCATCGAGCGGGAAGCTCTGGATACCTATGTGCCGATTATTCGCAAGGAGATGCAGAGCTTTTTGAAATTGCTGCTTGCGATGACAAAGCCGAAGCGGATTCTTGAGGTCGGTGCGGCAGTCGGTTTCTCATCGATTCTGATGGCGGAGTATGCGCCGGCGGATTGCAGGATCGTCACCATTGAAAATTATGAAAAACGAATCCCGATCGCACGGGAAAATTTTAAGCGAGCGGGAAAAGAAGAACAGATTACGCTTCTGGAGGGGGATGCGGCAGAAATTCTGCCGACTCTGGATGAACCGTTTGACCTCATCTTCATGGATGCGGCGAAGGGACAGTATATCAACTTTATGCCGGAGATCATGCGCTTGTTGAAGAACGGAGGAACGCTGGTGTCCGACAATGTGTTGCAGGATGGGGATATCATTGAGTCCCATTATGCGGTGACGAGGCGCAATCGAACGATATATAAGAGAATGAGAGAGTATCTGTATGAGCTGACACACCGGGACGATCTGGTGACAGCGGTGTTGCCGATCGGAGACGGAATCACAGTGAGTACAAAGGTGGAAGAGGACAATGAGAGACGTTGAATTACTTGTTCCGGCGAGCAGCCTGGAAGTATTAAGAATTGCAGTTATCTACGGAGCGGATGCGGTCTATATCGGCGGTGAGGCATTCGGACTCCGCGCCAAGGCGAAAAACTTCTCGAAAGAGGAGATGGCGGAAGGTATCGCTTTCGCGCATGCGCACAATGTCAAGGTATATGTGACCGCCAATATTCTGGCACACAATTATGATTTAAACGGTGTGCGGGAATATCTGACGGAACTTGAGAATATGAAGCCGGATCGTCCGGACGGGCTGATCATTGCTGACCCGGCGGTCTTTACGATCGCGGGCGAGGTGGCACCGCATATTGACCGCCATATCAGCACACAGGCGAACAATACGAATTACGGAACGTTTCAGTTCTGGCAGAAGCTCGGTGCAACTCGTGTTGTTACGGCTCGTGAGTTATCGCTTCGCGAGATCAAAGAGATCCGTGCGAACATTCCGGATGACCTCGAAATCGAGACGTTTATCCATGGAGCAATGTGTATCTCCTATTCGGGACGATGCCTGCTTTCCAATTATTTTACGGGGCGTGACGCGAACCAGGGAGCCTGCACGCATCCGTGCCGCTGGAAATATTCGGTTGTTGAGGAGAAGCGGCCGGGCGAGTATCTTCCGGTATATGAGAATGAGCGCGGTACCTACATCTTCAATTCCAAGGATCTGTGCATGATCGAGCATATCCCGGACATGATCGATGCGGGAATCGACAGTTTCAAGATCGAGGGACGCATGAAGACAGCGCTGTATGTGGCAACCGTTGCGCGCACCTACCGCAAGGCGATTGACGATTATCTGGAATCTCCGGAGAAGTATCAGGCGAATATGCCGTGGTATCTTGAGCAGATCAAAAGCTGCACATACCGTCAGTTTACCACCGGCTTTTTCTACGGAAAGCCGTCAGAGGAGACACAGATCTACGATAATAATACTTACGAGAAGGGCTATACGTATCTTGGCATTGTCGGAGAGAAGAATGATGCCGGAATGTACCGCCTTGAGCAGCGTAATAAGTTCTCGGTCGGCGAGACAATCGAGGTTATGAAGCCGGACGGACGCAATATCGAGGTGACCGTACGAGCTATGACGGATGAGAAGGGCGAGGCGATGGAGTCCTGCCCGCATCCGCAGCAGATCTTCTATGTGGATCTGGGCATTGAGGTCGATGAGTATGATATTCTGCGCAGACGCGAGGATGAAGCAATCGCTTTGGATTAAAACCGAATATCCTGTTAAGAAAAGATTAAGAAAACACCCTCTGTTCCTTCGTTGCGAAAGGACAGAGGGTGTGCTAGTATTATAGGTAAAGTGAGTGCATGAGGAGGATTTTGTATGAGACAGAATTTGAAAAAGATGGTTGCATTTGTGTGTGCGATCGCGATGATGATCACGCTTGTTCCGGCACGCGCCGAGGCGGCGACAAAGAAGGTGGCTTTTGCAAAAAGTTATACTGCTTTGTATGAGAACGATACGAACAAGGGTGTATATACATACACGGTGAAGAATCTGACCAGAGGACAGAAGGTCAAGTGGTCGGTTTCCGGAACCGGTAAGAGTTACGTAAAATTGAAGAAGACGACAACAAGTGTTTCGGGAACGACTTCTTCCAACAAACTGACGATTCGCACGAAAAAGAAGACTGCGGCAAAAAACAAGACGGTGATCGTGACCGCTAAAGTTTATAATGCAAATGGAAGATTACAGACAACGTTAAAATCAAAAACCGGAAAAATCAAGGTGAAACCGACGAAGATCCAGATTCTTTCCAGTGATTGGGATGGCAAGACATTTCTGGTAAATGGGACTTATCAGATGCGTTATAAGATCACGCCTGCCAATGCGACCAGCACCAATGTCTGGTCGGTAACCGATGATGACGGAAACGATGTGCCGTATATTTCAAAGTCCGGTGTATTTACACCAAAGACAGACGGCGATTTTGTGATCAACGTAAAGTCGAAGATCGGCTCGAAAGTGATCGCAGAAGACAGTATGGATGTGACGGTAAAGACAACGATGGTTGAGGCAAAGCAGACGGCAGCCGATGCACTCGTTGCTGTATATTCCGGCAATGCAAAGAATGTGGTTGATACAAAGAAGCTTAAGATTACAAACGCTGTGGGTGCCGATATTGTGATCAAGAAGACGAACTTTTCAACAGACGGCACAGAAGTGACCATGACAACAAGCACAACTTTGAAAGATGGGGCAATGTACACCGTGACGGACGGCGTGTCGAGTTATCGCGTGATCGCGCGTGTCGGTACACCGGTCAGGATGGAAGTTTTAAATTCTCAGGTAACGGTCAACAAGGCAACACCGATCGAGTATGCACTCTATGATGAGGACGGAATTGATGTAAAGGCTGCATATCCGGGTGATGTCGTTACCGATGATGCGGTGACGAAGATTACAAATGGATATATTACCAAGAATTTTGAAATCTATATGACATCCGTTGGTGCATCCGGAACCATTAAGCTGGATTATACTTCCAAAGAGAACAAAAACCTGGTGCTTTCCGCAACAGCGACTGTTACCTGTGTGGCGGCAAGTACATCGAGTGATACAAACCTTACATTTACAGAGACGGCAGCAAAGCCGAATTATGAGGCCAATGGATATAAGGACAACCGCTCCGTTGCATCCGGAAGCAATTATTATGTACATTTCCGTGCTTTGGATGAGGATAAGACCGAGATTTCGGAGTATCCTCTTTTCAATGATGAAAATTATAACGACAGGGACTATTTCAAGGCGTATCCGACAGCGTACCACCTGAGAAACGAACTGATTTCGTCCGATAAGCCGCATGACGTCCGTCTCGTATATCTTGCGATTCATCATATTCTGAAAAGCCGCGGACATTTTCTTTTCGACATGGAGCTTTCCGACGAGTATCGGACGGTCGGCGATCTGCTTGACGATTTTACCGAGCGGCTGCTCGACG
>CAKRKX010000107.1 GCA_934358675.1 uncultured Agathobacter sp.
TAACTCTGAAAGTTCATCCGGTCATTGAAATCATTCAAGTCCGTCACTTATAGAAATAATCTACTGCTAATTTTCAATTACAACTCTATAATCCAGTATCGTCCGTATTTAACAAAATCTGATCACGTCAAACCCGAATTTATTTTGCCGAAAGATACTCATCAATACCCTTCGCAGCCGCCTTGCCTGCACCCATTGCAAGGATTACGGTAGCGGCACCTGTTACGGCATCTCCACCAGCGAATACGGCAGCCTTGCTGGTTGCACCGTTCTCCTCGGAAGCAACGATACACTTGCGGCGGTTGGTCTCAAGTCCTGCTGTGGTAGAGGAAATGAGTGGGTTCGGAGAAGTACCGAGTGACATGATAACCGTGTCACAATCCATCTCATACTCAGAACCAGGAATCTCAACCGGGCTTCTTCTTCCGGAAGCATCCGGCTCACCAAGCTCCATCTTGATAATGCGAACGCCCTTGACCCAGCCATTCTCATCAACAAGGATCTCTGTCGGATTCTGAAGGAGATCAAAGATGATGCCCTCTTCTTTCGCATGATGTACTTCTTCCTTACGGGCCGGAAGCTCTTCTTCACCACGACGATATACGATATGAACCTCAGCGCCGAGACGGAGTGCAGTTCTTGCAGCATCCATTGCTACGTTACCACCGCCGACAACGACAACTTTCTTTCCTCTTGAGATCGGAGTCTCATATCCTTCCTTGAAGGCCTTCATCAGGTTGTTTCTGGTCAGGAACTCGTTTGCGGAGAATACACCATTTGCCTGCTCTCCCGGGATTCCCATAAATCTAGGAAGTCCAGCTCCGGAACCGATAAATACAGCCTCGAATCCTTCTTCTGCCATCAGCTCGTCAATCTTAACAGACTTTCCGATGACAACGTTTGTCTCGATCTTAACTCCGAGAGACTTTACGTTCTCAACTTCCGCAGCAACAACCTTTTCCTTTGGAAGACGGAACTCAGGAATACCATAGCTTAGTACGCCGCCTGCCAGATGAAGTGCCTCAAAAATCGTAACTTCATAGCCAAGCTTTGCAAGATCTCCGGCACAGGTCAGACCTGCAGGACCGGAACCGATGACAGCAACTTTATGTCCGTTTGTCTTCTCTGCCTTTTTCGGTTTGATTCCATTCTCTCTTGCCCAATCCGCTACGAAACGCTCAAGCTTACCGATTGCAACCGGCTCACCCTTGATTCCGCGGATACACTTGCCCTCACACTGGCTCTCCTGCGGACATACACGGCCGCAGACTGCCGGAAGTGCGGACGACTCTGAAATCACCTGATAAGCGGCCTCAAAGTTACGCTCCTTCACCTGTGCGATAAATGCCGGGATATTGATAGAAACCGGGCATCCCTTCATACACTGGGCATTCTTACAATTTAAGCAACGGGAAGCCTCGGCAACTGCCTCTTCCTCGTTGTATCCATAACATACTTCTTCGAAGTTCGTTGCACGAACCTTAGGCTCCTGCTCACGAACCGGTACTCTTACCATTGCATCCATTATTTGTCACCTCCGCAATGACCACAACCACCGTGGTGGGTGTCGCCTTCTTCATATGCAAGCTTTGCACGGCCTTCTTCTGTCTTATACTGCTGCTGACGCTTCATTGCCTGATCAAAGTCAACGAGATGTCCGTCGAACTCCGGTCCGTCAACACATGCAAACTTAACCTCTCCGCCAACCATAAGACGGCATGCGCCACACATTCCCGTACCGTCAACCATGATCGGGTTCATTGAAACGATTGTAGGAATCTCAAGCTTCTTGGTCAGAAGGGTAACAAATTTCATCATGATCATCGGTCCGATAGCTACACATACATCGTAGTGCTTTCCTTCACCGACCAATGCCTCAAGCTGCTGGCAGCCGTTGCCGTGGAATCCGTATGTTCCATCGTCCGTTGTCACATAGACATTGCCTGCTACAGCCTTCATCTCATCAATGTAGAACAGAAGATCCTTCGTTCTCGATCCCATGATAACATCAGCATCAATACCATGCTCATGTAACCACTTTACCTGTGGATATACCGGTGCGGTACCAAGACCACCGGCGATAAATACGATGTTCTTCTTCTTTGTCTCCTCAAGGTTTGCTTCCTCACAGAGTTCGGAAGGACAACCGAGCGGTCCAACGAAATCTTCCAAAGCGTCACCCTCGTTTAAGCTCATCATACGCTCTGTTCCTGCGCCGATGGTCTGTACAACGATCGTAACGGTCTCCTTCTCTCTGTCATAATCACAGATAGTCAGTGGAATACGCTCTCCAACTTCATCTGTCTTTGCGATAATAAACTGTCCAGGCAGACACTCCTTGGCAACACGTGGTGCCTTGATATCCATAAGGATAATGTTGTCTGCCAATGTTTCCTTTCGAACGATTGGATACATAATCTTCCTCCTAGTGTTTTCTAATCCCTTCGTAAATTCTACGCTTTTTTAATCATATCGAAAAAATGTATCATTGTCAAAGAATAATTATACATTCTTACCATAACTATATATTATGAGAAGTAAACAAGCTCATCTTCCGGTTTTTCTGCTTTCTCAATAGAGATCGGATAAAGCACCGGACCTTTTCCCTTGTACTCACGCGCAAACTCGACACGCACCTCTGCGGTGATATCGATCCACGACTTGTGCGGGATCTCGTTTTCTTTATCGTACTTACATTTAAATCCGATGAATGTGACATCCTCGATACAGCAGGTCATCGCAAAACGCCCCGGAACGAAAACGCCCTTTTTCAGCTTATCCGGATTGTATACGAGTGCGCGGAACTTAACCTTCTTGCGGTCATACTTCTTGTAATTCTCCATCGCATCCATATACCAGATTGCATAATCCGCATCGGATAACTCGATGACATCCTGATTGATATCAAACGGCAGCTCCTCCGGACGCTCATCGATCGTACCATCTTTTCTCTCGTAAACGATCTGAGCCTTGCGGTTGACTGCTTTAATCGAGCGGCGGAGATGTCCTCGGTCGGTGTCGTCATCCGTACGGTTGAAGATGACAACATCGCTGGAGAATACCTGCTCCTGCATCATCGCGCGCATATTGTTCATATACATGTCAAACGTAGTGGAATCAACGGTTGCAAGCGACTGCACGATCACCCATCCCTTCGGGAGATCCGCCTCAAGCAGCTTGTCCATTCCCCATGTTCCGTTGTACTCGATAAATACCTGCTCCGGAAGGTAGGAATTCTGAATCTCCTGCAGCTTTTCCGGAGTAAATTCTTCCTCTGAATCAATTGTGACCAGCTTAAAATTGACGGTGGCAAGCTTTGCCTCGTCGTACTCCTTCTCACCATCCTCGCACATGATGATGATGCCTTTTGCGCCGTCCCCGAACTCATTTTCAAAAAGCGTTTCTTCTACAAGGGAAGTCTTACCGCTGTCCATGAATCCGGTAAACACATATACTGGAATTTCCTGTGCCATAGTTGCTCCTTTTTCTTCTAAACTTAAGCCAGACCGAATAATTCCTCGAGCTCATGCTCATGGATCTCGGTGCCGATTACTACAATACGTCCGGTGTAATCCGGCTCACCCTCACGGATTTCAAACTCGCCCGGAACCATATCAAAGTAGATCCAGCTTCCGTCCGTGCTCTCAACCATACCCTTAGAACGAAGGATATTGTCCGACTCTACGAAGCCTTTGAGGATCTCCTCGATCTTGGACTTCTCGAACTTGTGCGGAGTCTCCTTGCCCCAGCTTGTAAATACGTCATCTGCATGATGGTGATGATGCTCGTGATCATGATCGTGGCATCCGCATGTGCAGTTCTCGCCATGCTCATGGTGATGCTCATGTTCCTCATGGTCGTGATCGTGGTGATGCTCGTGATCCTCATGGCCGTGATCATGCTCCTCGTGGTCGTGATCGTGGTGATGTTCGTGCTCTTCATGGTCGTGATCGTGGTGATGCTCGTGCTCCTCATGGTCGTGATCATGGTGATGATGCTCATGCTCATGTTCTTCCTCATCCTGTGCATGACGTGCCTCTGCAAGCACCTTCATCTCAAGGTTGTCCTGTCCTTCCATAACCTTAAGAATCTGCTCGCCGCCGATCGCGCTCCAGTCGGTTGTAATGATTGCTGCATTCGGATTCAGCTTCTGGATCTGCTTTACACAGAACTCAAGCTGCTCCGGTGTTGCGTTCTGGGTACGGCTTAAAATAACGGTTGTCGCATACTCAATCTGGTTGTTGAAGAACTCACCGAACGCCTTCATCTGCTTGCTTGCCTTAAGCGCATTGACAACGGTAACCAAAGCATTAAGCTTGACATCCTGTTCCTTCTCGATATCAATAACGGACTTCATAACATCGGATAACTTGCCGACACCGGATGGCTCGATCAGGATACGATCCGGATGATACTTTGTGATCACTTCATTTAAGTTCTTGCCAAAATCACCGACCAGTGAACAACAGATACATCCGGAGTTCATCTCTGTGATCTGGATTCCTGCGTCTTTCAGAAAGCCGCCGTCGATTCCGACCTCGCCGAACTCATTCTCGATCAGAACGATCTGCTCGCCCTGAAACGCCTCATCGATCATCTTCTTAATAAAAGTAGTTTTACCAGCTCCTAAGAATCCTGAAATAATGTCAATCTTTGTCATGATAAATCTCTCCTTTTCTATATTTATTCAGCAGCTGTACAAATTGTAAGCTGTGTTCTTTGTAATAACGCACTACAATCTTATATTTTACACGGATTGTCAAGAGAATGCAAATTTTTCGTTACGCGTGCATATGATACAGCTTCTCATACAGACCGCCCTGCGCCAGCAGTTCTTCGTGCGTTCCAGACTCGGCGATACCGTCCTCCGTCAGCACCAGAATCTTTTCGGCATTCTGGATCGTAGTCAGACGATGCGCGATCACAAATGTCGTACGGTTTTTGGCAAGTTTTTCCAGAGAATCCTGCACCACTTTCTCACTCTCGTTGTCCAAAGCCGAAGTCGCCTCATCAAAGATCAGAATCGGCGGATTCTTTAAAAATACACGTGCGATCGAAAGACGCTGCTTCTGACCGCCGGAAAGCTTGATACCGCGCTGTCCGATGTCCGTATCGTATCCGTCCGGAAACGCCATAATAAACTCATGCGCATTCGCATTCTTCGCCGCCTCGATCACTTCCTCACGCGTTGCACCAGGCTTACCGTACTGGATATTCTCGAAGATCGTGCCGGCAAACAGATACACATCCTGCTGTACCATTCCGATGTGATCGCGCAGGCTTTTTAACGTCACGCTACGGATATCTTTGCCATCGATCAGAATCCGTCCGCCCGTCACATCATAAAAACGCGGGATCAATGAACAAAGCGTTGTCTTTCCGGCTCCCGATGAACCGACCAGTGCCATATACGCCCCCGCCGGGACCTTGAGATTGATGTGATTTAACACATTCTCCTGATTGTCCTTATACTGGAACGATACGTTATCAAACTCGATCTCGCCCTTTACCATACCGATAGGCGTGGCATCCGGTGCATCCTCGATGTCCGGTCTGATATTCATGATCTCCTGAAAACGCTCAAATCCTGTATAACCATTCTGAAACTGCTCCGTAAAATCAACCAAAGTACGGATCGGATCGGTAAAAACTCCGATATATAAAAGGAATGTCACAAGATCCGTCATATCCACACGGCCATGTGCGATCAGCACCGTTCCGACAAGGATCACACTTACCTGAATCAGTGTCGTAAACACGCCGACGCCAGCCTGAAAGCTTCCCATATAATGGTAACTGTTTTTCTTCGCTGCTAAGAATCCATCATTTCCGACACGGAACTTTTCATTCTCGATATCCTCGTTGGCAAACGACTTGACCACGCGGATTCCCGAGAGGTTATCCTCGATCTGCGCATTGATATCTGCAATCTTCACACGATTGTCGCGGAATGCACGGCGCATCTTCTTATTTAAAATGAATGCAAAAGCAAACATAAACGGAAGCACCGCAAATGCAGCGAGTGCCAGCCAGCCGTTGATGCTTACAAGGATCACAAACGCTCCCGCGATCTTTAACACGGAAAGAATAATATTCTCCGGTCCGTGGTGCAAAAGTTCCGTAATGTCAAACAGATCGGATGTGATACGGCTCATCAGCTGTCCGACTTTTGCATCATCATAGAACGAAAACGACAGCTTCTGCATATGTCCGAACAACTCCGCACGCATGTCATACTCCATCTTTGCGCCCATCACATGTCCGTAATTGCCGATAAAAAACCGGCTGTAGCAGTCAATTGCAAGAAGCACCACCAGACCAATTCCGATATAGGTAATCTGCCTTATGATCTCATCTGCCGGAAGATAGATCAGCGTTGAAGTCACATAGCGCACAACAAGCGGAATCGTCAGCGCAACCGCCGCAGAGAGCGTTGCGAAAAACATATCCGCCCAGAATATTTTTAGGTATGGCTTATAGTAGCCCATCATTTTTTTCAGATTTTGATTCATAATTTTCTCACCTTTCCTCGCGGTTCTAAAATTCAACCATCCTCATTTCGAACTGCCTAGATATTCTAACAACGATTTTGCGCCTTGTCAAAAACTTATGGAAGTTTTATCATAAAAAACACATTAGGAGTATCACATCTTATGATAAGGAGGTTTTACAATGACCGTAAAAGAACAATATAACAAAACTCTGGCAGATACACTGATCCAGAATCTCAAGAAACGCCAGATCGAAGGATTCTATTGCGCAACCATAGAAGAAGCCAAAGCCAAGGCACTCTCCTTCGTTGCAGAATGTGCAACCGTTGCATTCGGAGGTTCCATGACACTCGCAGAAAGCGGTATCCTGGATGCGCTCCGCGCCAAAAGCGACATTCATCTGATTGACCGCAACAATGCAAAGACCCCGGAAGAAACAAAGCAGATGTACCGTGACGCCTTCTCCGCCGACACTTACTTTATGAGTACCAATGCAATCACCCTCGACGGTGAACTCATCAATATCGACGGCAATGGCAACCGTGTCGCTGCACTCATCTACGGACCGGATCAGGTAATTATCAT
>CAKRKX010000108.1 GCA_934358675.1 uncultured Agathobacter sp.
AATATATCTAAAATACATTTCTGTACTTTATTCAAAAAATATCATTTTAGGACTTGACTTTTAATAGTTAGTCTTTCCCGAATCTATTTAATCGTGTGTAACTTTTACCAATAAGTCCACATATGTTCTTTTCTGTCATCATTCCTGTGTGCAATTGCAATTCTATTTTAACCTTCACAGGATTTTATAAAAAACATGCAGCTACAAGTAATACAATAAGACACAACACTTCGCTGATCCATGCCGTCACATACATAAGTCGGTTCACACGCACAATATCCTCACGCTGCACCTCGCGAAGCGCATCCCCGATATATGGCTTTTTTACGATCTTTCCAAAATAACTGGCATCGCCAGCCAGCCGGATACCGAGCGCTCCCGCACATACCGATTCGGTCTGCGCAGAATTCGGGCTTGCGTGATTGAAACGGTCACGCTTATAAATATGATACGCATTTTTCCCGTCAAAATCCCTGCCACCAATGTACGCCGCCAAAATCATCAGATACGCACTGATACGCGCCGGAATGAAATTTACCACATCATCCAGCTTCGCCGCCGCTCTGCCAAAATATAAAAACTGATCATTCTTATATCCTACCATGGAATCCATCGTATTGACAGCCTTGTACACAAATCCGAGAACCGGTCCACCCAAAGCCGTATACAGCATCGGCGCGATTACACCGTCCGACGTATTCTCGGCAACCGTTTCCACAGCCGCCTTCACTACGCCGTTCTCGTCAAGCACATTCGTATCGCGGCCAACGATCATCGATACCGCTTTGCGCCCCGCTTCAAGTCCTTCAGCATTCAGACTCGTGTACACCTTCATGCTCTCATCCTTTAAACACTTCGTGGCAAGGATCTGATAGGTCATAACTGCCTCGATTACAATTCCCGCAACCGGATGCAGCCAGTAGGCACCGCACAGTATTCCCGCTGCAACGAAACCGGTACAAAGCAAAACAAGTACAACAAGTACGATTCCTCTATGCAATTCCTTTTTCTCATCACGCGCCTGTAAGTTGAGCAGCCGTTTTTGCAATCCCGCGATCAAAGCGCCGATTGCACGGATTGGATGCGGCAGTGCATGCGGATCTCCGAATAACAGATCCAGCACAAAACCACAGACAAATGCGATCATATGATATGTTAAAATATGTTCCATTATCAAATTTTCCTTAGCAGTAAAGTAGTTCCAATATATTGGATTGTATCATCTTTCTTCTTTAAGAAAGGTTTGCATCAATATACTGAAAATACAGCTTTTTATTTACTTCTGCTTCATGTTCATCATACCACTTAGCAGCTTCTTTCAGTCCAATATCTAACGGAATTGTTTCTGGATAAATTTTTTGTTGAAGTTCAACATCCAATTCATATTCATAATTATAAAAACTGAAATAATTTCTTTGTTCTATGTCCTCATACACGCATTTAAATTCCGGGATTTTCCCATAACAGGCATAACACTTTGTAACCCAATCCCTAATCGATATTGATTCTGTATTTCCAACATTCAATACGTGTTCTGCAGGCTTATCATTAATAATTACTTCCATTAGTTTGCACAAATCTCTAACATGAAAGAATTGCAATTTCAAATCACCATTTTGGGGCAAATAAAATTTTCTATCCGCTTTTGCACAATCAAATACAAACGCTTCTCTATACACATTATTCATCGGACCATATAAATAAGGCGGACGCAAAATATATGCATCCTTTACCCGATCTAACAAAGCATTTTCTGCCTCCATCTTATCTGTACCGTATTTTCCCCAAAATTTATTCTCCGCTTTTTGAGTCTTTTCCTTAAATGGTTGTAGCGCATACTCAGGATACACAGCACTTGAGCTAATCATAATATATTGTTCAAATTCGCCAAGTGCATCATACAAATCTATTATGTCGGATGCATTATACGCAGTGATATCAACCACTACGTCAAAGCATTTGTCCTTTAACACATCCCCTAACTGATGTCTATCCGCCTCTATTAATTGAACCCCTTGTGCTTGCTGCTTGGAATTTCGATTAAGTACATATACTTCATAACCAGCCTCCACAAAATATTGTGCAGCATACTTACTTACAAATGTTGTTCCCCCTGTTATCAGCATTCTCTTCATATCAATCTCCTTAAATGTTTTTTCGACTTACAAATAGGACACCAATTTGCCCATCTCCTTAATTTGCATCATCCATCTCTATCTTTCGAATAGACTGGAAGCGAATCTCCTCTCCATCCAAATTTACATTACAAATATATCCCGCACCATTTGCAACCTGATAATCAAAATACTCTCCGCCGCCAAAGGCGCTGCATAAAGCCATAATCGTTCCACCATGCACAACAAGACCTATTGTTAATAAATCGTTTTCAAACTGTACTAGTTTCTCTTTCTTCGAAATAGAAACTTCAATCTGCGAAAACACTTCGCGCAATCCCTCACAACATCGCTGTATAAACTCTTCCCGACTCTCTCCATTCGGAAATACAAGCGTTCCACCGCTGTCGATCCACGCCTGATAACGTTGGTCTCCATTCAATTCTTCATAATTCTTTCCCTCGAATTCTCCAAAGTCCATCTCTCGAAGCAAATCCACCACAACTGGTTTCTGATCCGGATAGATAATTTCTGCGGTCTCGATGCAACGCTTCATCGGACTTGTAAACAACCGATCAATCCTTGGATAACAATTTGTTTCCGCCGATAGTTTCTCTTTTGCTTCCGAGCTAAGTGGCTCATCCGTGCGACCAATATACCGGTGCTCTTTATTGCCTTCCGTCGCTCCATGCCGGATCAGCACCAGTTTTATTTGATTGTCTGCCCAATTCCACATAGGACACGCACCACCTCATCTGCCTGTTCTGCCAGCTTTATCAGCATTCTTCCTGTCCGTTCACGATACTCACGCTCAAATGCATCAACCGGAACAATTCCGTTGCCAATTTCATCACTGATGATCACACAATTTATATCGGTTGCTCTTTCAAGAAATGCCTTCAGTTTTTCTTCCGGATTTCTGTTCTCTTTCAGCTCTTTGTTTACCCACTTATGGAAATGGTTGACAATTAAGATTTCATTCCTATTAGACCGATTAAAAAGTTCTTCCCCATCAGGAAACACGCCATCATAGATCTGATAATTTTCATCCGTCATGTGTTGCAGAACATAATTCAATTTTCCCTGTGTTCTTCCACCGATTACAAGTTTCATTTCTTCATCCTTAATTTCACGCTTTGATACGTTTTGCCATATTGATCCAATGCTTCTGCGCAACAATTTGTTGCATAATTTTAATTCGTTATACTACAAAATCACATATCCCGCAATTGCAGCAGCCACCACCATCGCTGTCTCACAGATCACAACAAAATACCCTGCCGTATCTCCGGTGATTCCACCGAATTCCTTCTTGCTCCGGTACTCATAATAATAGTACGATACAAATGCAGCCACAACAACAGCGATTCCAATTTTCCATGAGATCCAAAACATACCTGCCATGCAGATGACTCCTTGTACCAAGAGCGTGCCTTTTACAATGCGCCCCTGTGCATGACTTGCTGCTTCAAAAAGCATGCCATCCCCCCGCGCAGACGGAAGCGTCACCACACCGATTCCGCTCAGGCACCGTGCAAACGCAAAACCGATACAGACGATCAGAAGCGCCTTCGTATCATAAATCTCGGAGAACGCACCTGCATAGATCAAACCGCAGGCAGCCAGCATAATGACCGCAAAGGCACCGATATGTGAATCCTTCAGGATTTCCAGCTTGCGCTCTCTCGACTGATACGAATGCAGTGCATCCATAGTGTCCATAAACCCGTCCACATGAAAGCCGCCTGTGACCAAGATCGGGATTGCAACTGCAACAAGCACATAGCAGATCCTCCCGATACCAAGCGCCGCACAAAGCATGCTCCACAAATAGACGCACACACCGATCACCGCTCCGACCCAAGGGAAAAAGCAGAGCATATAGTGCATATCTTCTTCTTTCCATTCAAACTGCGGCATCGGGATCTTTGAATACATCGAAAATGCCACAATACATGATTTTAAAATTCGCATTGCATTTTCCTTTCTTTCCAATCATAGAATGCATGCACACTTTTGTATTTCAACAGATTTTATCTCTCTGTCATGTCCATCATTTTACGGAAACCGGGATACCGACCACAACTTCCACGACATGATCTGCCAGTTCCGCAAGGCGCGTATTGATTCTGCCAAGTGCTTCCATGTAACGAAGCGTGAATGCATCGTAATCAATGCCATCCTCAAACACATTGTTGGATACGATCACAAGATGCGTAAGCTGCTTTTCCAAAGCTTCCATCCCCTCTGTAATGCGTCGCACGACCGCATCCGTTTCCGGCATCTGTCCGCCCGAAAACATCTCGTTTGCAACAAGGTTGGACATGCATTCCAATAACGCGACACCACTTTGCTTTTCTTCGTTTGCCGCGTCCATCCTGCCGTCTTTTTTTACGCATCCTTTTTCTTGTTCATTCCGTGTATTTCCGGCAATTTTTATTCCTGCCTCCGCAATATCTATCGGCTGTTCAATCGTCACAAAGCCTTTTCCCGCCCGAAGCCTGCGGTGTCTTTCCACCTTGCGCTCCCCTTCTGCATCGTAGACCTGCATCGTTGCAATATAATATTTCGGTAAATCCGCAGCTGCAGCGAGCACATAATCCTCCGCGTAGGCGGATTTTCCGCTTCCGCTGCCGCCAATGATCAATGTTATCATCCTAAAACCTCTCGTATTGCCCGACGCTGATATCTGCAAAGGTTGTCTCCTCATGATAGATGCACAACGCCATGTCCAGCATCGAAAACATCATGACCGCCCCTGTTCCCTCGCCCAAAGCAAGGTTTGCATCAATGACCGGATAAAGGCTTAACGCCCCGGTCAGAAGTTCCACCGCCGGTTCCTTTCCCCTATGGGAAGCGATCACGTACTCACGCACCCCCGGAACGATCCGATCCGCGGCAAGGGCCGCCACCATACTGATCACGCCGTCCAGCACGATCGGAATATGATACAATGCTCCGCCGATACACATACCGGCAAGCCCCGCTATATCCAGTCCACCGACGGTTCTTAAAACCGTAAATGCATCTTCGTCATACAACTCATATTTTTTGATGGCAGATTCCACCACATCCCGTTTTCGCGCAAGTCCTGCATCACTAAGCCCCGCTCCTCTGCCGACCACAAGAGCACTCTTACAGCCAAGTAACGCTGCCGCAACCGCGCTGCTCGTTGTCGTGTTCCCGATTCCCATCTCGCCGGTCGCAAGGATCCGGTATCCTTTGTCTTTGCACTCTGCGACCAGTGCGATCCCTGTCTCGATTGCCCGCAGCGTCTCTTCTTCGGACATCGCCGGCTCGATCAGGAAATCTCTTGTTCCATGCACAATCTTTTTATCCATTACGCCATCGATTGTAAGGTCACTGTTGATTCCGATATCGACAGGAATCGTATCAGCCCCGGCAAAACGTGCCATCCGGCCGACCGAGGATGCATTCCGTGCCATGGATTTTGCCACCGCAAACGTCACTTCCTGTCCCGTCTGGCTCACGCCCTCTGCAACAATACCGTTGTCCGCGCAGAAGATCAGCACTGCTTTCTTACTTAGATCAAGCCTCTCATCTCCTGTGATCGCGCCAATCTGTGCCGTCATCTCCTCGAACCGGCCCATACCGTCAAGAGGCTTGGCGATCTTGTCCCAGTTCGCTTTTACCGCCCCACGTATCCCCTCATCCGGTCTCTCGATCACGAGCCTGCCAAGCGATTCTTTTGTTAAATTAGTCCAGATCTGCTTCCCGCAGCATTCCATAGATTTCCTCCATATTCAGATACTCACGAAGTGTATCGGCAAGCTTGTCATACTGTTTCTGCTTATACGCCTGATAATCCAAAAGCGCTCCATCCTGCAATGCGACACCTTTCTTCTGTGCCAAAGCATGCAATACCGCATTCGCGATGTCCGCCTGATCAAAAATGCCGTGCACATACGAACCGTAGACATTGTGATTTTCGCTCGATTCCACCACATTCTCCCTGACGACTGACCTTTGTGTCTTTTTCTGTAGATTTGTTTTTTGTTGCCGGTTTGTACTCATCTGCTTTTCTTCGGTTGCTAAGCGAATCTCATCCGCATCTTCATACGTTTCTGCCGCATAAAACGTCTCTCCCATATGGATCTCATAACCGCTGAATGTGCATCCGCTGATTCCTTTAAAAATGCCATCTACTTCATCAACCACGCCCTCAATCTGACAACGCTTCTTACTCTTTTGTAATATCGTCTCCGTCGGCAGCAGTTCCATGCCGCGCATCTGTCCGCCTTCTTCCACGCAGTCCGGATCTGCAATGCTTTTTCCAAGCATCTGATATCCGCCGCAGATTCCAAACACCGGAATCTCCTCCGCCGCTTTCTTTACCGCCGCCTCAAGTCCGTTCTGGCGCATCCACTTGAGATCCCCCATCGTATTTTTGCTTCCAGGCAGACATATCATGTCCGGATGATGCAGTCCGGCAACGGATGTCACATAACGGACCGTCACCTCCGGCATCTGTTCAAACATATTAAAATCCGTAAAATTCGAGATTCTCGGATAACGGATGACCGCAATGTCGATCAGCCCCTCGCCTTTTTGCGAAAAGCGTTCCGTCAGCGAATCCTCATCCTCAAGCGAGATCGGCATGTACGGCACCACCCCGGCAACCGGCACGCCACCGCGTTCCTCGAGCATCGCAATTCCCGGGTCAAGAATCGTCTTGTCGCCGCGAAACTTATTGATAATCAATCCCTTCACGCGCGCTTTTTCCTCCTCGGTAAGAAGCATCAGCGTTCCGAGAAGCTGCGCGAACACGCCACCCCGGTCGATATCTCCGACCAGAAGCACCGGCGCATCGACCATTTCCGCCATGCCCATATTGACGATATCATTTTCCTTTAAATTGATCTCCGCCGGACTTCCCGCACCCTCGATCACAATGATATCTGCCTGTTCTTCCAATGCGCGAAACGCTTTCTTAA
>CAKRKX010000109.1 GCA_934358675.1 uncultured Agathobacter sp.
ACTCAAACCGGGGACGAAAGTGACTGTCATTGGAGATTTTGCCAAGACACCGCGTTATCAGGGGGCGGGATCGTCACTGGTTAATCCGACAAAGAAACCGGAGGCTGTCTTAGAGGTACTTGAGTCGAGCGGACTTACCGTGATCGCATACGAGCAGGGATATGTAAGAAACCGTCCGGCAAAAATGAAGCTTTTGCGCAAGGCAAAAGAAGCTGCAAAAGATGCGGATGTTGTGCTTTTCTTTGGTGGATTGGATGAAATCAGTGAGTCGGAAGGCCTGGACCGTAAGCATATGATGCTGCCGGACGCACAGGGAATGCTGATTGATGAAATTTCTACAGTAAATGAAAACATTGTGGTTGTACTGTCTGCGGGCTCGGCAATCGAGATGCCTTGGCATCAGTATGTCAAAGGAATCGTGCACGGTTATCTGGGCGGACAGGCAGGCGCTTCGGCGATGGTCAATGTCCTGACCGGAAAAGTCAATCCATCCGGAAGACTGAACGAGACTTACTCGATCCATTATGAAGATACACCTTGCTATCATTATTATCCGGGGAAGGAGCGCAGCAGCGAGTACCGTGAAGCTCTCTATGTGGGCTACCGTTATTATACAACGATCGGAAAGAATGTTCGTTATCCGTTCGGATACGGACTCAGCTATACAACATTCCGGTACTGCAATCTGAAATTAAGTGAGCAGGGAGCAACTTTCCGAATCGAGAATACAGGAAATGTAACAGGAGCCGAAGTAGCACAGCTTTATGTCGGAAAAAAATCCGATACGGTATTCCGTCCGGTGCGTGAACTAAAAGGTTTCAAGCGCGTCGTTATAGAGCCGGGCGAGGAGAAAGAAGTCACCATTCCGTTTGACGATAAGACGTTCCGTTTTTATGACACAAGAACCAATACCTGGGAGATCGAATCCGGCGAATATCAGATTATGATTGGAACGGATGCGCAGACGATGCAGCTTCAGGCACCGATGCAGGTGGCAGGAACGGTTGCGGAAGGCCCTTACAGAAAAGACGAGATGCCGGAGTATTTCAGCGGCAAAGTCAAAGCTGTAGGTGACGAGGCTTTTGAAAAATTATATGGTCGTCCGGTACCGGACGGAAGCTGGAGCGGCGAGATCGGCATCAACGATGCGGTCTGCCAGCTTTACTACGGAAAAGGGATTTTTGGAAAGGTGTTTTATGGAATTCTGCGCCTGATGCTAAAGATTAGCGATTGGCGTGGAAAGCCGAATCTGAATGCACTTTTCAATTATAATATGCCGATCCGCGGCTACGCCAAGATGACGGGCGGATTTGTGACGATGGAGATGGCGCGGGCTTTGACCGAGATGGCAAACGGCCATCGCATCAAAGGCACGGCTCATCTGATCCGCGCGGCAGTACGGCGAGATTAAAGTAAAAGACCTGATCTGAAAAGTTTTTTCAGACCGGGTCTTGTTTGCCGTGTGGAAAATTTTTTTATCATCGTTCAGCTATAAAATATGCTTGTCATACAATGAGGCTTATTTTATTATATGAGATGAGTGAAAAAGTATGGAATGGTTGATTGGCGAGAACAAAATCCGGCAATGTAGATTGTGGTCTGCCTCAATGAAATCTGGGAATTGTGCCTGAAATTGAGGAATCTATCAAAGGTGAATGATCACTTAGAAAGGAACGACAATGATCAAGATAGCGATCGTGGAAGACGAGGCGATGTACGCCGAGCAGCTAAAGGAATATCTGCATCAGTATGAGAAGGAAAATGGAGAAGTCTTCGATATAACATATTGCGCGGACGGAGACGAGATCGTCCACAATTATCAGTCGCAGTATGACATCATCCTGATGGATGTGGAGATGAAGTTTATGGATGGCATGTCGGCAGCGGAAGAAATCCGCAAAATAGATACGGAAGTCGTTATTATTTTCATCACGAATATGGCACAATATGCCATCCGCGGATATGCGGTGGATGCGCTTGATTATGTGTTAAAGCCGGTGTCGTACTTTGCCTTTTCCCAGAGGCTCAACCGTGCGATCTCCCGCATGAAAAAGCGTGAGAGTAAGATGATCATGGTCAATATCAAAGGCGGCACGGTGCGCATCAATCTGGCAAACATTTTCTATATAGAAAGTCAGGGGCATACGCTGATCCTTCACACAATCCTCGGGGATTATGAGACAGCGGGAACGATGAAGGAGATGGAAGAGAAGTTAGACGGTATGAGTTTCTGCCGCGGAAACAAAGGGTATCTGATCAACCTGCAACATGTGGACAGCGTGCAGGACGGATGCGCAGTGGTGCGCGGTGAGCAGCTTGTGCTCAGCCGTGCGCGCAAGAAAGAATTTATGGAAGCACTGACAGCTTATTGGGGAGAGGTGGTAAAATGATCGACAATCTGATGCCGGATATACCGAGAATCTATACAGCGATCGCGGAGTGGCTGGCGTGTCTGTTGTTTATCATACCGCTTAAAAAACGATTTGACCGTTACAGGACGGTGGGAATCGTAGTGGTTTCACTTGTCTTACAAAGCGTGTTTCTGGTAGCAACCGGAGATCTCATTATTTATCTGTGGATTCCGTGTATGATTGTTGCGGTCATGCTAATGATCCTGGTTGTCTATGGATGTTGCGATATTAATCTGACGGATGCCGCGTATTTCGGAATGATCGCGTTTGTGGTGGCGGAGTTTCTGGCTTCGGTGGAGTGGCAGATCGTCTGTTTCTTTTGGAATGGAGAACCTCCGGCCCTCTGGATCAAGGCATTACTTCTTGTCGGAATCTATGGTGCGGTGGCATTCATTCTGTTTCGGCTGATCCATGTGCATCTTCCGAAGGATGCCAAGATGGACATCAGTCCGAAGGAGTATTTTTCGGGACTTCTGATTGCGGTGGCGGTGTTTGCGGTCAGCAACATGAGTTATCTGACAATCAATACGCCTTTTTCCGGACGATATTCGTTTGAGGTCGGAAACATTCGTACAATCGTGGACTTAGGAGGCATCGCGATTCTGTATGCGCATCTGATCCAGTGCTGTGAGCTGCGCGTGCGCAAAGAACTCGAAGCGGTGCAGAGTGTGCTGCAGAATCAGTATGTGCAGTACAAACAGTCGAGGGAGAGCATCGAGTTGATCAATTATAAGTACCATGATTTAAAGCACCAGATCGCTTTCCTGCGAAGCGAGGAAGATCCGGCAAAGCGAGAAGCATTTTTAAACCGGATGGAGGATGAAATCCGGCAGTATGAGGCGCAGAACAAGACCGGAAACAAGGTGCTCGATACGGTGCTTACTACAAAGAGTCTCTACTGTGCAAAGCACGGGATCACGTTTACCTGCGTGGCGGACGGCACGCTTCTCGATTTCATGGATGTCATGGATATCTGCAGTATTTTCGGTAATGCACTGGACAATGCAATCGAGTGTGAACTTAAGATTGCGGATAAGGAAAAGCGGCTGATCCATGTGACGGTGTCGAAGCAGAAACAGTTTTTGATCCTTCGATTCGAGAATTATTATGAGGAAGCGCTCAAGTATCAGGAGGGAAAGCTTGTAACGATGAAGAAGGACAAGGAAAATCACGGATACGGACTCAAGAGTATCCGTTATACGGTCAATAAATATGACGGGGCGGTCAGTATTGATACGAACGAGAACTGGTTTGAACTGAAAGTGTTGATTCCGATGAAAACGAAGAGCGAAAATTAGCTGAGTTGGGATTATGATATGAGGTGTATGAAGGGGAATGTCATACACCTTTATTTTTGCAGTTTGTGCAGAAAAAATGCAGTTTATGCGAAATGAGATTATAGAAAATCCTATGTGATAGGATAAAGTCAGCAAAAGATTTTGCAAGAAAAAGTGGAGGTAAGAAATATGAACGAGAAAAAGAACAAAGTCAGAATGACAAACAAAAAATTTCTGGCTATCTGGACTCCTGTTCTTGCTGTTGTAATGGCAATTATGCTGATCGCGAATGTGCTGATTCAGTATTATAGCTTTACCATTAAGCAGGTGCTGGGATACGGAGAAATGACAGTCACAAAGGCTGAAGGAAGCGAAGATTGGGATTCCGATTATAATACCGCGGATTATGACACTACAGAAGAGGCTTTGGCAGCGGCTATGGATGTGACGGAAGAAATCGCAGGGGAAGGAATTACATTGCTTGAAAATAAAGATAATGTATTGCCTTTGAAAGCTTCAGATGGCGAAAGCATCAAGGTAACATTGTTAGGTAATTCATCAATAAACCCAGTGTATTCCGGAACGGGTTCAGGATCTGCAAGTGACGAGAATATGACATCCCTTGTGGATGCTTTAAATAATAATGGGTTTGAAGTGAATCAGGCAACGATTGATTTATATAACAGTGATAAGGTAACTTCACCAACTTACGACAAGACTGTAAAGAATGTAGGTATGATGGGAGAAGAAGAGTCCGGACCGTTTAAGAAGTATGCAAGAAATACATCCGGTCTCTATGCGGAAAACAATCCTTGGATCATTGGAGAGGTTCCGGTTACGGATGAATTTTATACGGCGGATGTTGAGGCTTCTTATAAGGAGTATAATGATGCAGCTATCGTAACATTCAGCAGAGTCAGTGGTGAGGGCGCTGATATGCCGCATGATATGGGCGAATTTAGTGATTGGGGCGGTGAAGAAGGCAAGCATTATCTGGAATTGGATAGTACGGAAAAGGCGTTGCTTCAATATGCCAGTGATCATTTTGATAACGTTATCGTAGTTATCAATTCCAGCAATGCAATGGAACTTGGAGAACTCAGTGATGGAACGTATGAGAATGTAAAAGGAGTTCTGTGGACCGGCGGATTTGGAAGTACCGGAACGATTGCGTTAGCTAAAATTTTAAAAGGAGAGATCAACCCATCCGGACATCTTGCAGATATCTATGCAAGTGATTTTACACAGGATCCGACATATGTGAATTTTGGCGATTATCAGTATGAAAATGTTTCTGCAGACAATGCATTGGGACAGTCTTATTTCGTACAGTACGAAGAAGGCATTTATGAAGGCTATCGCTATTATGAGACCGCAGATGCAGAAGGATTTATCAATTATGATGAAGCCGTTGTATATCCGTTTGGATATGGACTTTCTTATACGACGTTTGAGCAGAAATTTGCAGCGGAGCCGACTGTTAAGGATGGTAAAATCGCCTTTGATGTGACGGTGGAAAATACAGGTGATGTTGCAGGTAAGGATGTTGTTGAGTTATATTATCATGCACCGTACGGCGATGAGACAACAAATACCAACAAGATTGAAAAAGCAGAGCGTGTACTTGGTGCTTTTGCGAAGACCAAGACGTTAGAGCCGGGAGAAAGTCAGACGCTTACACTTACCATTGCTATTGATGATATGGCTTCTTATGACCAGAATGTAGAGAAGGCATATGTGCTGGACGATGGTGATTATGTCATCACGCTTATGAAGAATTCTCATGAGGCGTGGGGCGAAGGAAGTGAGTATTCCTATACTTATACACAAGATAAAAAAGTAGTATATGATGCAGAAAATCCAAGAGAATCTGACAATGTAGCAGCAACAAATCAGTTTGATGATGTAACAGCAGGCATGGCATCGGTTATGTCCAGAAGTGATTTTGCAGGAACATTTCCTACAGCTCCGGAGGGAGACGATTTTGTTGCAAGTGATGATGTGATCAATGAATTAAAAGAATATGATCCAAAAGATCATGATAATGCAAGTGATGAAATGCCTGTCACGAATCAGGATTCAGGACTGCAGTTGATTGATATGAGAGGGCTTGATTATGATGATCCGGCATGGGATTCTTTCATTCAGGAACTTACGGTTGATGAACTTGCAGCTTATGTAAATGGTATTGGAAATGCATCGGTTGATAGACTTGGAATCCCAACAACAAGCGGTATTGATGGACCGGCAGGATTAAAGAGTGTTTATGATGTCACAAATGCAACGGCAAATAATGCTTATACCACAGAGGTAGTTCTTGCATCAACGTGGAATGTTGAATTAGCAGAAAAAATGGGTGTTGCAGTAGGAAACGAAGCGTTATTCAGCGGAGTAAGCGGATGGTATGCACCGGGAGCAAATACACATAGAACGCCATTCTCGGGAAGAAACTTTGAGTATATGAGTGAAGATGCAGTTCTTTCCGGAAAGATGCTTGCTGCAGAAATCAGCGGAACTTCAAGTAAAGGATTGTATACTTATATGAAGCATTTTGCTTTGAATGATCAGGAAACAAACAGAAATAACTATGGTGGTATTTGTGTTTGGGCTGATGAGCAGACAATTCGAGAAGTATATTTGAAGGCATTTGAAATTCCGGTCAAAGAAGCAACTGCAGAGCTTAAATATATTTCAGATGAAAACGGAACTGTAACAACGAAAGAAATCAAGGGAAGTACAGCCATGATGTCTTCATTTAACAGAATTGGAACGACATGGACTGGCGGAAGTTCAGCGCTTCTTCAGAATGTCTTAAGAGATGAATGGGGATTTGAAGGAGTTGTATGTACAGATGCGATTGACGGTAACTTCATGAATGGTGATCAGGCTGTAAGAAACGGAACAGATCTTCTTATGACAAGTATGTTACCGGGATGTGATCGTGCATCTTATGGCGGATCCAGAACTGTAGAGACAGACTCTGCAACGGCAGTAAAAGCGCTTCAGGATTCATGCAAGCATATTCTTTATACAGTAGCCAACAGCAGTCAGATGAATGGACTGGTAAGCGGAACAACCATCAAATATTCCCTTGCAACATGGCAGATAGCTCTGATCGTTGTAGATTGTGTTGTTGGAGTATTGTGGGTAATCGGTTTAATCTTTGTCATTCGACGTGTAAAAAAGAATAAACAGGTTTGTGCATAATTGTGATTAGGTAGTATATATGGTTGATGAACTAAAAAATATATGGGAGAGTTTTTCCAATAAGCATCCCGGACCCGCAAAATGGGTCCGGGAAGGCGGGCTCTTTGT
>CAKRKX010000110.1 GCA_934358675.1 uncultured Agathobacter sp.
GGGAATGGATTATATTGTCACAAGGAATATCAAGGATTTTCAGAGTGGAAATACGAATGTGATCATTCCGGATGATTTTGTAAAAATAATGGAATTGGAATAATGAAGGAGGACTGACAAATGCCAGTATTTGATTTTAGTAATACACCGGACGCAAACAAGGATCCGGTTTGCACCTATACAACGTTTCGTTCGAATGAATCGGTACCGTGTGCCGAGCATCCGATCATGCTTCTTGACAACAGAGAACACAAGTGGAACCACCATTCTTCCGGTGTGTTCACGAACCCGATCAAGCGCACATCTTTTGAATTCCAGGAGGGGGACGGCATGATCAGCGCAGACATCATCGAGATCGATGCGCGTTTTGTAAGTCTGCTTCGCTGGCTCGGCGAGAATCACATCAATGTGCGTCTGTCCGGTGAAAACACGGACAAAGGATATGCCGTATACAAGATCCGTGAGATCGCGTTCGGCGGCGGCACAAAGCTTTCTGCGGAGGACGGATTCCTTCAGTTTATGATCGACCGTCTGCTCGCAAGCAGCGCACCGGCAGATGAGGTCGAGGACGAGGATCAGGACGAAGACGGCGACGATATGAAGCTGACAAGTTTACAGAGTATCACCGATTTTATGAACTGTGCGGGAAGAACACTTCCGGACAATATCCGTCTGTGGGCAAGACGTAACCTTGCGGTTGCACGTTCCAACGAGGTATCGCCGGAGGAGCGCCGCCACGCGCAGAGAGCGCTCTCCATCATGATGAACATCCAGTGGAAGAGCAATTATTTTGAGGCGATCGATCCGAACGAGGCGCGCCGTATTCTTGACGAAGAACTGTACGGCATGGAGCGCGTAAAGCAGAGAATTATCGAGACAATCATCCAGATCAACCGAACCCATACGCTCCCTGCATACGGACTTCTTTTGGTCGGACCGGCAGGAACCGGTAAGTCACAGATCGCTTACGCGGTTGCACGAATCTTAAAGCTTCCGTGGACAACTCTTGATATGAGTTCGATCAACGATCCGGAGCAGCTGACCGGAAGTTCCCGTGTATATGCGAACGCGAAGCCGGGAATCATTATGGATGCATTCTCTATGGCGGGTGAGTCAAGCCTTGTATTTATCATCAACGAGCTTGATAAGGCAGCCGCAGGCAAAGGCAACGGTAATCCTGCAGACGTACTGCTGACACTGCTTGATAACCTTGGATTCACGGACAATTATATGGAGTGTATGATTCCGACTGTCGGTGTCTATCCGATCGCCACGGCAAATGATAAGTCACAGATCAGTGCGCCACTGATGTCGCGTTTTGCGGTCATTGATATTCCGGATTACACAGCTGAGGAGAAGAAAGTGATCTTCTCGAAGTTCGCATTACCGAAGGTATTAAGGAGAATGAGTCTACGCGAGGAGGAGTGCGTGATCACGGACGAAGCGCTTGACGCGATTGTCGCACAGTACAGGAATACATCCGGAATCCGTGATCTTGAGCAGGCTGCGGAGCACATTGCAGCCAACGCGTTATATCGCATCGAGGTTGAGCACATCGATCAGGTGGTATTTGACGCGGAGATGGTACGCGAATTACTGGCGTAATATATTTGGAGGAAACAGATGTTAGATCAGAGTTTATTTACAGAAACAATCCACGAGGTCGCAGAGATCATTCGTGTGTCACAGGGAAATATGACGCGCGAGGAGATCTTAGGGTACTTTAAGGATATGGATTTGAACGAAGAGCAGCAGAACATGGTGCTGGATTTCCTGTTGAACCCGCATCCGGAAGATGATGAATTTGCGGAAAATGCGGAGGCTTCGCAGGAGGACGTTTCACAATCCGGTGAAGGTGAGATGGATGATGAGAGTGAAGCTGCCTATAAAACAGAGTCGCTGAGCGGCGAGGAACTTGCAGAAGCCGGTCGCACTTTCGCAAAAGAGGCAGAAAACGGAACAAAGGCATCCGATGAACAAGCTGACAATGAAGCCGAACCTACCGGTGTCTTTCAGATGTATCTCGACGAACTGAATGAACTTTCTACTTATTCCAAGGAAAAGCAGGAAGAAATGTATAAGGCACTCCTCGCCGGAGACGAGAGTGTGATCGCAGATATCACGAATTGCTGGCTTCCGGTCGTGCTGGAGAGTGCGAAGAAGCTGACAGAGTCGAATGATCCGGACAGTCTGCAGGATGTGGTGCAGGAAGGCAATATGGCGCTTTTTATGCGGCTTACAGAGCTTTGCGGCTCGCATGAGAAAATTGACGTTGAATCAGAACTTGCACAGGAAATCGAAAATGCAATGAAATCCTGCATTTTGGAGGACGAGGGAGAAGGCGAGAGTGAGGATGCGATGGTCGGCAAGATCACACTGATTAACGAGGCGGTCAAGTATCTTGAAAAAGAGAAAGGAATGAAGCCCAGTGTCGCCGAACTTGCAGAATACACAAAAGTACCGGCTTCGGAACTGGATGAAATCCTACTATTTATAGAAAAGGCAAATCAGAAGAAAAAATGATAAATTTTTAACAAAATATTTTGCAAGCATATTGATTTTGGAAATCAATCATGTATAATATTATGCGAAGAAGTTGGAAAAAATATAACAAAAGAAGCTTCTGCTAATTATTAAAGAAAAGGAGTCAGGGCAAGATGGCAACAATTGATTTAACCAAGTATGGAATTACCGGAACTACAGAAATCGTTTACAATCCTTCTTATGACGTATTATTCGAGGAAGAGACAAAGGCTGGTCTCGAGGGATACGAAGTTGGACAGGAGACAGAGCTTGGCGCTGTTAACGTAATGACTGGTATCTACACCGGACGTTCACCAAAAGACAAATACATCGTTATGGATGAGAACTCTAAGGACACTGTATGGTGGACAACAGACGAATACAAGAACGATAACCACCCAATGTCAGAGGATACATGGGCAGTTGTTAAGGATATCGCTAAGAAGGAGCTTTGCAACAAGAGACTTTTCGTTGTAGATGCTTTCTGTGGAGCAAACAAAGATACACGTATGGCTATCCGTTTTATCGTAGAGGTAGCTTGGCAGGCACATTTTGTAACAAATATGTTCATTCAGCCAACTGCTGAGGAACTTGAGAGCTTCGAGCCTGACTTTGTTGTATATAATGCTTCTAAGGCTAAGGTTGAGGACTACAAGGCATTAGGATTAAACTCTGAGACCTGTGTAGCTTTCAATATCACAAGCAAGGAACAGGTTATCATCAATACATGGTACGGCGGAGAGATGAAGAAGGGTATGTTCTCTATGATGAACTACTTCCTTCCACTTAAGGGTATCGCTTCTATGCACTGTTCTGCAAACACAGACTTAAATGGTGAGAATACAGCAGTATTCTTCGGTCTTTCAGGAACAGGTAAGACAACATTATCTACAGATCCTAAGCGTCTTCTCATCGGTGATGATGAGCACGGCTGGGATGACAACGGAGTATTCAACTTCGAGGGTGGATGCTACGCGAAGGTTATCGATCTTGACAAGGATTCTGAGCCTGATATCTACAACGCAATCAGAAGAGATGCTCTTCTTGAGAACGTAACTGTTGATGCAAACGGTAAGATCGACTTCACAGACAAGAGTGTTACAGAGAATACTCGTGTATCTTACCCAATCAATCATATTGAGAATATCGTACGTCCAATCTCTTCTGCACCAGCTGCAAAGAACGTAATCTTCTTATCAGCAGATGCATTTGGAGTACTTCCACCAGTATCTATCCTTACACCGGAGCAGACACAGTACTACTTCCTGTCAGGATTTACTGCTAAGCTTGCTGGTACAGAGCGTGGAATCACTGAGCCTACACCTACATTCTCTGCTTGCTTCGGACAGGCATTCCTTGAGTTACATCCTACAAAGTACGCTGAGGAGCTTGTTAAGAAGATGCAGAAGAGCGGAGCTAAGGCTTACCTCGTAAATACAGGATGGAACGGAACTGGAAAGAGAATCTCTATTAAGGATACTCGTGGAATCATCGATGCAATCCTTAGCGGAGCAATCAATGAAGTTCCTACAAAGAAGATCCCAATGTTCAACTTCGAAGTTCCTACAGAGCTTCCAGGAGTAGATACAGGAATCCTTGATCCTCGTGATACTTACGCTGATGCTTCTGAGTGGGAGACAAAGGCTAAGGATCTTGCAGCAAGATTCCAGAAGAACTTTGCTAAGTACGAAGGCAACGCAGCTGGTAAGGCACTTGTTTCAGCTGGTCCTCAGTTATAATTCGAAAATTCGAACGTATATATGAGATTTACAAAAATCCTCGTCCACATTGTGGGCGGGGATTTTTGAGTTGGGAAAATCAGTTGATTTCGTATCGAGGCCTGTTTATAATAAAATAGGTAATTGCGAAATAAAAGGGAGAAAGCGACTCCGGAGGAGAATACCGATGATAAAGGAAGCAGTAGCTTCGATAAAAAAAGTATGGAATTATGAGAAAACGATCAATGTAGATATCCGTGCGCTGCAGAACATGCTCGTTATTTTTGCAGTGGTTATGTTTTTGATCGATGTGGAAAATTTTAAGCTTGGAAAATATGGGATAGGAGGAGCAACACTGTTTGCCGCAGTGGTGTGTATTTTGTGTGCGGCAGCACTGAACCGGCGCCAAAAGGAAGTATACAGGATTGGCAGGCTTGTGGTGATCGTATTGCTGGCATTGGCACTGCCGATTGCAGCAGGCGGTGCCAATGACGGTTTTTCGCTGCTTTGGTATATGCTGATTCCGATTTTTACACTTGTGTTGTTTGGAATGCCATTTGGGGTGCCGGCATGTATCGGATTCGGGTTGGGAATCATGGTACTTTTCTGGACACCGGTGCGAGGGGTACTGCTCTATGCTTATCCGAAAGAGTATTTGTATTATTATCCGATTTTTTACTGGGGCTTTTGTCTGCTCACCGTTGTGATGGACATATTCTATAAGCTTTACCAGATTCTTCAGGCTGAAAATGAGAAGAAGCTGGAGGAGGAAGTGCATCATGCGGTGGATGATACAAAGCAGCTGATGGTAAATTCGGTAGCAACGATCAGCCGGATGCTTGATGAGAAGGATTCCTATACGCAGGAACATTCCCAACGTGTGGCGGAGTATTCGGCGTTGATCGCGCAGAATTTGAAGACGGTTTCCTATACGGAGAGGGAGTTATCCCTGATCTACCGGAGTGCGCTGCTTCATGACATTGGAAAGATTGCAATACCGGATGCGGTGCTCAATAAGCCGGCACGTTTGACGGATGAAGAATTTGAGATTATGAAGAAGCACACCATCTGGGGACGGGAAATCCTCTCCGAACTTAAGTTTCTGCCGCAGGCGGATCTGGGTGCAAGCTATCATCATGAGCATTATGACGGAACCGGTTATCCGTTTGGACTGAAAGGGGAAGAACTCCCTCTGATCACGCGTATTATCAGTGCCGCAGACGCGCTCGATGCAATGAATTCCAATCGCTGCTACAGAAAGCATTGTGATAAGGATTATATTATCGGCGAGTTTGAAAAAGGGGCAGGAACACAGTTTGACCCGCAGGTGGCGCAAACGGTGGTTGAATTAATTCGGGAAGAAAAGATTGTTGTTTTATAAAAGGTGTTGTATATGGAGAAGATGGTACATGTAATGAAGAAAAAGCTGAGGAATTTCCGGGATATTGTTCTGTGCCCATATGAGGATGAGCAGCTGGCGGCATGGATCAAGCTGGTATTTGGAATGATCTGGGCGATCAGTATTCCAAATGGACTGATCTATGGTGCCGCAATGGAATACCAGATTGCACTGATGGTCATGGTAGGGGTATTGGCTTTGGATATGTGGATTGAGAGAAAGCATCGCAGCATGTGGCTGGATACCGTTGTGTTCATGCTGCTCTGTCTGCCGGTATTTTTCGTTTACTATCATGCATTGATCGGATCCTTTAGCGTGATGTTTCTGTTGATTTATGCCTGTGGTATTGTGTTTGTGCTTGGAATCGGCAGAAGTATCGTGATCAATCTTGCGTATCTGCTTGCAATCTTCATCGGTTTTCGATGGAATGCAGATTCGCCGGTCCGTGAGCTCTATGGTGAAAATATAGCGCTGAGATTTCCGTATCTGTTCGTCTGCATGGTGCTTATGGCATATTCTCTGATGTATACGATACAGAGATATTGGATGAATAAGCGCAGACGTACCCAGATTCTGGAGAGACGCATCGCGGATGAGAGGCAGCAGCTGGATACCATATCGGTGAAGGTGATGGATTCGATGGTGCATGCTTTGGGAACGAAGATACCGGGAGAGGAGGAGCATTATCTCGGTGTGGCAGCATTTGCCCGTGAGATCGCATTAAGAGAAGGCATGGATGAGCAGCAGTGCGCAGATGCCTACAGTGCAGGATTACTGCATGAAATCGGAATGATTGGCATTCCGGACGCGCTGATCCGCAGGGAAGATCTCTCGGATGAAGAATATAAAGTATTTCAGACTTATGTGCAGAAAGGCTACCAGATCATCACGACATTGCATTCTACCGGAAGATCCGAGATCGCGGATGCGGTGCATTATCACAGAGAGGCGTATGATGGAAACGGATTTCTGGAGGGGCTGGCAGGAGAAAAGATTCCGAAGCTTGCCCGTGTTCTTGCGGTAGCGGATTATGCGGATCGGCATTTGAGAAGAGGTGAATCTCCGATGCAGGTTGCGAAGCTGATTCTGGAGCAGCAGAACAGACTGTTTGAACCTCAGAGCGCGGAGATTATGGCACAGATGCTGCAGGAGCAGGAAAACGAAAGAACCGCCTTATTGTAAAATTAGAAAAGGGGGCTGCGCAGCTCGCGGAGAAGAAGTTTATGCTGAGCATACCGCTCGCGCGCGAAAGTGTGCGGCAAGCGCACACTTTAT
>CAKRKX010000111.1 GCA_934358675.1 uncultured Agathobacter sp.
CCAAAGTTGATTTTGAAATTTGCATAAATCCGGCACCAAGCTGCTGTTGCATTTCATATAGTCTTTTTCGGGAACGGTAGCGGTGTTCTTTGCCATAAATAATAGTATCTTTGTTTTCTACCCGTACCATGTATATTTCTTTTGGTTGTAAAATGATAATATCATTTTCGTTTTGTAAAGCTGTAATTGGGCTTTCATTTGAACCGAATATATCAAGGGTATGCTGGATGCTGGCAGTGATTTTATCTGCATATATGATGGCATATGGTTCGCTATATTCAGGGGAAAGTTCAATACTTACTTTCATGTGAAATCCTCCTTTCTTTTTGGTGAGCTAATCATACAATATTTCATGCATAATGTCTTGCATTTGAATGTAAGTAGCGAAAAAACATACGTAAGATGCGTTAAAGGTGATATAAATGTAGTTACATATCAGATTGTATACAAATAAAAACTTGTCATAGTCTGTGCCGTATGTTTAAATAATAATATCGATATTCGCTTTTCATTTTGTGAGATTCACGATGTGAAAACCGAAATCTACAAAAAAGATGACTCTGACACTAAAACGATTGGTTGAGGTGAAAGGTATGGCACGAAATAGGAAGACATGGGGATATGCTTGGCAGGCGTTGCGAAGCATAGAATGTTTATGTCAAAATGAGTGAGTATGGCTGTACCTGTAAGGGTGCAGCTTTTTTAATCATAGGGAATTCGCGCACACTTTATTTTGCAGATAAGGAGACAAGAAATCTATGGAGACAAGAATTGCTTTAATAGGAATTATTGTGGAAAACGAAGAAGCTGCGGAGCCACTCAATCATCTGTTGCATGAGTACAGGGATTGCGTGGTTGGACGGATGGGAATCCCGTATCGTGCGCAGGGAGTGAACATTATCAGCGTCGCGGTCGATGCACCACAGGATAAGATCAATGCCTTATCCGGAAAAATAGGAAGATTGGATGGCGTGAGCGCCAAGACGGTATATTCAAATGTTACATCAAATCATTGATCGGATCAGAGAACAACAGAATATCAGCCGCGAGGAGCTGGAGATTTTACTGACAACGGAGGATAAGGATGCGCTTGCGTATCTGGGGGCATCCGCGCGCGAGGTTGCGGATGCGGTGTATGGCAGGCAGGTGTTTATCCGGGGCTTGATCGAGTTTAGCAATTACTGCAAAAACGACTGTCTGTACTGCGGAATCCGAAGGAGCAATGCGAAAGCGGATCGCTACCGGCTGACGAAGGAAGAAGTTTTATTCTGCTGCGACAATGGTTATGGGCTGGGGTTTCGGACGTTTGTGCTGCAGGGCGGCGAGGATGGTTATTTTACGGATGAGCGCATCTGCGATCTGGTTGCTTCGATCAAAAAGCGTTATCCGGATTGCGCGGTGACACTTTCCATCGGAGAAAAAGAAAAGTCAAGTTATCAGGCATTTTTCGATGCGGGCGCGGACCGTTATCTGCTGCGGCACGAGACCGCGGATGAGGCACATTACCGGAGTCTGCACCCGAAAGAGATGTCGCTTTCGCACAGAAAGCAGTGTCTGTGGGAGCTGAAAGAGATTGGTTATCAGGTCGGCTGCGGATTCATGGTCGGCTCGCCGGAGCAGACGGTGGATACTTTGTATGAGGATTTACAGTTTATTAAGGAATTACAGCCGCATATGGTCGGGATCGGACCCTTTATTCCGCAGAAGGATACGCCTTTTGGCGAAAAGCAGGCAGGAACGCTGGATCAGACACTTCGGCTTTTGTCCATCATAAGGCTGATCCATCCACATGTGCTGCTTCCGTCGACCACGGCGCTTGGCACGATCCATCCGCTTGGCCGGGAGAAGGGCATTCAGGCGGGAGCGAATGTCGTGATGCCGAATCTGTCGCCGGTTGCGGTGCGCGAGAAGTACCGGTTATACGACAACAAGATCTGCACCGGGGATGAGGCGGCGGAATGCAGACACTGCATGTCGCGCCGTATGGAGAGCGTCGGTTATCAGGTTGTGGTGTCGCGCGGTGACTATGCAGGTTGATATTTCACAGAAAATGCGAAATATATCATCCGGATAACTTTATGTTTTGTTCTCTTGTTATCCAAAATTTCGAATTCTTCGCAATAGCCGGTTCGCTTTTTTTATGATTTATGTCCGCCAAAGTTTGGACAATTCCGTGACGGTTGTTCGTCTGAACACAGACTGCGTCCGAGAAATTTCGTGTTTGCCTTAATGGACGTTCGAAGGAAACGTGCCGCCGCTGGGCCACCTGTTTGTGAGCAACACAACATAGTGGCGTTCCCATAATCACGAAGCGAGTTTGGCCGCGACGGCTCATATCGATTTCGTGAGGACGTCCATTTAGGCAGACTAGAAATTTTGAGCGCATCTGTGTCAGACGGACACCGACTCGGAATGATTCAAACGTTGTCGAACAAAAAAATTAAGCGAACCGGTTATTACTGAAGAATTCAAAAAATTTTGTCTAAAATCGAGAAAAAACATAAAGTTATCCGGATGATAAGAAATCGGAATTTTGTAAAAGATAGAGCAAATACACTGGGAGGAGATTATGTACGACGTAAAATCATTAAAGGCAGAGGAATTTATCTCTGACGAGGAAATCAAGGAAACACTGGCATTTGCAGATGCCAACAAGGACAATATGGAGATGGTGGATGCCATCATCGCAAAGGCAAAGGAGCGCAAAGGTCTGACGCACCGCGAGGCTTCCGTACTTCTGGCATGTGAGAATGAGGAGAAGATCAATGAGGTCTATGAGCTGGCGCAGCAGATCAAAAAGGATTATTACGGAAACCGTATCGTTCTGTTTGCACCGCTGTATCTGTCCAACTATTGTGTAAACGGGTGCGTATACTGCCCGTATCATCTGAAAAATAAGCATATCGCAAGAAAGAAACTGACACAGGAAGAGATCGTTAAAGAAGTTACCGCTTTGCAGGATATGGGACATAAGCGTCTGGCGATCGAGGCCGGCGAGGATCCTGTCAACAATCCGATCGAATACATTTTAGAGTGTATCAACACCATTTACAGTATCAAGCACAAAAACGGTGCGATCCGTCGTGTCAATGTCAATATTGCGGCAACAACCGTTGAAAATTACCGCAAGTTAAAGGAGGCTGGAATCGGAACCTACATTCTGTTCCAGGAGACTTATAATAAGAAAGGATACGAGGAACTGCATCCAACCGGACCAAAGCATGATTACGCATATCACACCGAGGCGATGGATCGTGCAATGGAAGGTGGTATCGATGATGTCGGACTTGGCGTTTTGTTCGGACTGGAGGGATATCGTTACGAGTTTGCCGGACTGCTCATGCATGCAGAGCATCTTGAGGCGGTACACGGTGTCGGACCGCATACGATCAGTGTTCCCCGTGTGAAAAAAGCGGATGACATCGATCCGAGCGCATTTGACAACGGAATCAGCGATGATACATTTGCGAAGATTTGTGCGCTCATCCGCATTTCCGTTCCTTATACCGGAATGATCATCTCAACCCGTGAGAGTCAGGCTGTCCGTGAGAAGGTTCTTCCGCTCGGCGTATCACAGATCAGCGGTGCATCCAAGACCAGTGTCGGCGGATATGCGGATCCGGAGACAGAAAAGGAAGCGGAAGCTACTTCCGAGCAGTTTGATGTCAGTGATCAGAGAACGCTCGATGAGGTAGTCAATTGGCTGATGAAGATGGACTATATTCCATCCTTCTGTACCGCATGCTACCGCGAGGGCAGAACGGGAGACCGTTTTATGGCGCTGTGTAAGAGCATGCAGATCTTAAATTGCTGCCATCCGAACGCTTTGATGACGCTCAAAGAGTATCTTGAGGACTACGCGAGCGAGGAGACCAGAAAGATCGGCATGGAGCTGATCGACCGCGAGATCGAGAAGATTACGAATCCGAAGGTAAAGCAGACAACATATGAGCACATTCACGATATTTCGGAAGGAAAGAGAGATTTCCGTTTCTAGTTTCGAAGATATGTGATGATGTCAGTGGAAATAAGGAATGACGGATTTCAAGCAGACGTGAATTCGATGAATACATAGAGCAGCAGGGAGACTTGCTGCTCTACGCATATGGGAGGAGAAAATGCATGGGAACAACTTTGAATGATACACCGTCGGCGAACCGCCTGCATATCGGTGTATTTGGAAAAACAAACAGTGGAAAATCATCGCTCATCAACGCATTTACCGGACAGGAGGTGTCGATTTCTTCGGAGGTTGCCGGAACAACGACCGATCCGGTGTACAAGGCAATGGAGATTCATCCGCTCGGCGCCTGTACGATCATTGATACGGCGGGCTTTGATGATGCAAGCGAGCTTGGAGCAAAGCGTGTGGAGAAGACGAAGCTTGCTGCGGAGAAGACGGATGTGGCGGTGATTGTATTTTCTGCGGAAGAAGATCACTTCGCGCAGGAAATGAAATGGTATCATTTTTTTAAAGAAAAAAATACGCCGGTGCTTCTGATCATCAACAAGGCGGATCTCGGGGATGCGAAAGCGCTACAGGAATTTCTGGTAAAAGAGACGAACGAACAGCCGCTCATCGTCAGTGCCGCAAAGAATGAAGGCGTTGACCGGATCAAGGAGGCTCTGGCGCGCAAGGTGCCGGAAAATTTCGGGGAGCGTCTGATCACGGGAACTTTGGTCGGTGAGGACGATCTTGTCATGCTTGTTATGCCGCAGGATATTCAGGCACCGAAAGGAAGGCTGATTCTGCCGCAGGTGCAGACAACAAGAGAACTTCTCGATAAGAAATGTCTGATCATGAGCGTGACAACGGACAAGTTTGTGGCGGCGTTAAAGCAGCTTATGCAGCCGCCGAAGTTGATCATCACGGATTCACAGGTGTTTTCCTATGTGTATGAAAACAAGCCGAAGGAGAGTATGCTGACCTCGTTTTCGGTGCTTTTTGCCGCGTATAAGGGGGATTTGCCTTATTATGTTGAGGGCGCAAAGCAGATTGATTCGCTGACGGAGCAATCGCGTGTTCTGATCGCGGAATGCTGTACGCATGCACCGCTTCAGGAAGATATCGGGCGCGTGAAGATTCCTCGCATGTTAAAGAAACGTTTCGGAGATGGGATTACTGTGGATCATGTGAGCGGAACGGATTTTCCGCAGGATCTGCGCGGGTATGATCTGATCATTCAGTGCGGAGCGTGCATGTTCAACCGCAAGTATGTCCTTTCACGCATTGATCATGCGAAGGAGCAGCAGGTTCCGATGACCAATTACGGTGTGACGATCGCACATCTGACCGGAATTTTACCACATGTTGTGATGCCTTAAAATGTAAGGAAGCGAGTACAACAGCACTCGCTTCCTTTGTTAAAAGAGATTGGATTACAATCCCAGTTCTTTTATGATTTCATTTTGCGAATAGGAAGGCTGATATTCGGATTCCCCAGCTTCATATGAGTGAAAAGAGGAAATCTCATCAGGTTCAGGGAGGGTTTCTTCTGCATTATAGAGTTTGTATACACCTTGAATCATATCCCAGACTTTTTCGGCTTCCTGATCACTCATGATAGTGACTGCACCCATAATTCTTTCTTTTACGTTTGACATCCTATGATCACACTCCTTTATAAATCTGTCCGCGATTACCAATATCAATAATATCTATGATAACACCATTGATATCAAATAATACTCGAAAATTACCAACGCGAAGTCGATATCCATTCAGACCTTGTAGTTTCTTTATGTCTCCTTCTTGTGGAAGTTTTGCAATTGCAGAGATGATTCGTATTTGGGTTGATCGGTTTTGTTTTTCTAAAAACTTTTTCGCCTTTTTAGAATATGCAATTTGGAACATAGAGTCACCTCCACATGCAAGAATTGTTGTCTAAATACTAGCATATTGTATTTTGAAAGTAAATAAATGGACATATAATAATTTGAAAAAGATTGCCGAAATGATGCAACGGTGCTAGAATGTTGTGAGCAAAATGTTCGAAAAGGATGGCAGAAGATGGGACAGTCGGGTAAAAACAAAAGAGATGGATATGTTAAACGGTTGTTTTCCGTATTATCTGGCTTGCAACGGTATTTAAGCTCGTTCCGACTTACGATATGCTGATGAATGTGTACGTTGCATCATGGATCTTTACGGGAGTCGCCATCTTCATCATCTATGTGCATCATATGAAGCGTGAAGAAAAACGCATGGGGCAGCAGTCTTTATAAAGTAGCGATAAAGACAACGCCCTGCGTTGTGGCAAATGTATCCGGAAGGAAGGAGCAGTCCGCCGGATCAGAAACGGTGATCTTTCCACGGTGGGCGCGCATGATCTCCTGTGCCGTGCATAGTCCGAGTCCGAAGTGGGTGTGATCGGTGTGGGAACTTTCCGCACGGTAGAACCGCTCAAAAATATGTTCCTTTTCGGCATCCGGGATCGACGGACCGTCGTCTGCGACAATAAAACTCGTGGAAGTGTCACTCTGACGGAATAAAAGAAGAATCCTGCCTCCCTGTGGTGTGTAGGATAACGCGTTATCCATCAGAATCGATAAAACCTGTGTGATACGCTCTGCGTCCAGTGTGCAGTTTTTGCAGGCTGCATCCGGAAGGAGAAACTGTAAGCTGATTCCTTTTGATGCGGCAAGAGATTCGTATTTTTCATAGACACCGAGCAGCAGATCGTCAGGGGAGACGGACTCCTCGTGCAGAATGATCCGGTTGGCATCTGCATTGGCGAGCAGCAGCATGTCGGAGATCAGGTGCTGCATGCGAAGTCCC